>NZ_DJSX01000007.1:0-85211 GCF_002439135.1 Pseudomonas sp. UBA6323
GGCGCGATGGCCACGCCGAGGCCGGCAGCGGCCGCTTCGAGCAGGTAGTAAAGGTGCTCGAAGCCCTGCCCATGCCTGAGCGCAGCCGGTGCCAACCCTTGCGCATGCGCCCACTGCGGCCAGGCCTGAGGGCGCGAAGCGGTGTGCAGCAAGGGCTCGCCGAGCAGCGCCGCAGGTGCCTGCCCGGCCAGCTCGGCATGCCGCGCATAACGCGGGCTGAGCACCGGCCCGATGCGCTCGGGCGCAAGCGCGTACACCTGCATGTCGGCCGGCCAGGGCGGCTCGGCGAACAGCAGCGTGGCGTCGATACCCGGGCGGCGCGGGTCCAGCTCGCCCTCGCTGGCCGACAGTTGCAGGTTGAGCTCCGGCAACTCGCGCTGCAGACGATCCAGACGCGGGATGAACCAGCGCGCCAGCAGGCTGCCGGGGCAGCCGAGCACGAAGGGGCGCTCCGCCTGCTGCCGACGCAGATCGGTACAAACGCTACTCAGGCGCTCGAAGCTCTCGGAGGCGACATCGCGCAGGCGTAGGCCGGCATCTGTGAGTTTCACTCCGCGCCCTTCCTTGTGGAACAGGCTGACGCCGAGCTGTTCTTCCAGCGCACGAATCTGCCGGCTGATGGCCCCATGGGTAACGTGCAGCTCTTCGCCTGCCTTGCTTACGCTCTGCAGGCGGGCTGCGGCTTCGAAGGCGCGCAGGGCATTGAGTGGGGGCAGGTCTCGGCTCATGGGAGAGGTGATTTTTCCTGACGAGTCAGGGCATCTAATCACGTTCCCGACGGGCCGCCAACCTGCCGGATGGATCAGTCGCGCTCGATGTGGTGCTCGACGCCGCTGGTTTCGATCTGCGGCTCGTCGCCACGCCAAGTCAGTTGCTGGCCGATGCCGTTGACTTCGATCTGCACGGGGCCGCTCAAGTCCAGATCGAGCACGTGGCCTTCGCCGTATAAGGCGACCTGTGCCGGCTGACCGCTACCCTGCACCTGACTGTCGATACGGTGTTCGCTGCCGCTGACATCAAGCCCGCCGACACGCTCGGCCTCGACGCGATTGTTCGCCCCGGTCACCACCAAGCTGCTGGCCTCGCCGAAACTGACCTGCTGTTCGGAGCCACCCACCTCGATCTGGCCACAGTCACCGGCGAGGCGAAACTGGTTGCCATTTCCGGTGATGATCACGTCGAGTCCGTTGCATGGCACATCGCGCGAAACGCCGATGCCGTCCAGCTCCAGTGTCTGTGCCTGGGCCGTACTCAGCCACGCCGCAACCACCACGCCTACCGCCAATACCTTGTGCATTCCCTTTCTCCCTGGAAGAACGGCTGAGCAGCCGCCGCTGCTGAGACTGGCCAAGCGTTACCGAGTTCTGCACCGCCCATCGAAATGAGCGCCTGGCGTCGTTAGACCTGTGAGTTTTCCTGACGAATCGGTTCGATCTAATCGCTTTTATCTCACTCAGCCGGCGGTAGAATGGCTCCGTCAACCACTCGCCCTGCCAGCCCCGCGCTGTCGACAAGGAGCACGCCATGACCTCATTTCGTACCGGTCCCGACGCTCGCGGCCTGTTCGGCCGCTTCGGTGGTCAGTTCGTCGCCGAAACCCTGATGCCGCTGATCAACTCGCTGGCCGCCGAATACGAGCAGGCCAAGAACGATCCGGCCTTCCTCGAAGAGCTCGCCTACTTCCAGCGCGACTATATCGGCCGCGCCAGCCCGCTGTACTACGCCGAGCGCCTCTCCGAGCACTTCGGCGGAGCGAAGATCTATCTCAAGCGTGAAGACCTGAACCACACCGGCGCGCACAAGATCAACAACTGCATCGGCCAGATCCTCCTGGCCAAGCGCATGGGCAAGCAGCGCATCATCGCCGAGACCGGCGCCGGCATGCACGGCGTGGCCACCGCCACCGTGGCCGCGCGCTTCGGCATGCAGTGCGTGGTGTACATGGGCACCACCGACATCGATCGTCAGCAGGCCAACGTCTTCCGCATGAAGCTGCTCGGCGCCGAGGTGATCCCGGTCACCGCCGGCACCGGCACCCTCAAGGACGCCATGAACGAAGCCCTGCGCGACTGGGTGACCAACGTCCACAACACTTTCTACCTGATCGGCACCGCTGCCGGCCCGCACCCGTATCCGGCCATGGTCCGCGATTTCCAGTCGGTGATCGGCAACGAAGTACGCGAACAGATCCTGGACAAGGAAGGGCGCCTGCCCGACTCGCTGGTGGCCTGCATCGGCGGCGGCTCCAACGCCATCGGCCTGTTCCACCCTTTCCTTGATGACCTGGGCGTGCAGATCGTCGGCGTCGAGGCTGCGGGCCACGGCATCGACACCGGCAAGCATGCGGCGAGCATGGCTGGCGGCGCGCCGGGCGTGCTGCACGGCAACCGCACCTTCCTGCTGCAGGACGAGGACGGCCAGATCACCGATGCCCACTCGATTTCCGCCGGCCTCGACTACCCCGGCGTCGGCCCGGAACACGCCTGGTTGCACGAGATCAAGCGCGTCGAATACGTGCCGATCAGCGATGACGAAGCCCTCGAAGCCTTCCATCACTGCTGCCGCCTGGAAGGCATCATCCCGGCCCTGGAAAGCGCCCACGCACTGGCCGAAGCCTTCAAACGTGCGCCGAAGCTGCCCAAGGATCACCTGATGGTGATCAACCTGTCCGGTCGTGGCGACAAGGACATGCAAACCGTGATGCACCACATGGGCGAACAGGAGAAACACGCATGAGCCGCCTGCAGAACCGTTTCGCCGAACTCAAGCAGGAAAACCGCGCCGCGCTGGTCACCTTCGTCACCGCCGGCGACCCCGACTACGCCACCTCGCTGAGCATCCTCAAGGGCCTGCCGGACGCCGGTGCCGACGTGATCGAGCTGGGCATGCCCTTCACCGACCCGATGGCCGACGGCCCGGCCATTCAGCTCGCCAACATCCGTGCGCTGGCCGGCAAGCAGGGCATGCAGCAAACGCTGCAGATGGTTCGTGAATTCCGACAAGGCAACCAGAGCACGCCGCTGGTATTGATGGGCTACTACAACCCCATCTTCGTCTACGGCGTGGAGCGCTTCATCGCCGATGCCAAAGCCGCTGGCGTAGATGGCCTGATCGTGGTCGACCTGCCGCCGGAGCACAACGACGAGCTGTGCGAGCCGGCGCAGAGCGCAGGCATGGACTTCATCCGCCTGACCACGCCGACCACCGACGACGACCGCCTGCCCACCGTGCTGGCCGGCAGCTCCGGCTTCGTCTACTACGTGTCGGTGGCCGGCGTGACCGGCGCCGGCGCGGCGACCATGGATCACGTCGAGGAAGCCGTAGCGCGCCTGCGCCGCCACACCGACCTGCCCCTGTGCATCGGCTTCGGCATCCGCACCCCCGAACACGCCGCCGAAGTGGCCAAGCGCGCCGAGGGCGCGGTGGTCGGCTCGGCGCTGATCGACAAGATCGCCGAGGCGAAGAGCCCGCAGCAAGCCATCGACGGCGTGCTCGGCCTGTGCCGCGAACTGGCTGAAGGGGTACGCGGCGCGCGCCGCTGATCGCTTTCGATCCCCCCAAAAAAACCGCTGCACCTGGCGACAGGGCAGCGGTTTTTTCATTACAGCGTCAGCCGTCTACTCGCCAGCGCGCTTGAGCAACTGCTTGCAACGCTCGGACAAATGCACGACACGCAGGTGCTTGCCGGCGCGCTCGTAGCGTTCGCGCAGGGTCTTCAGCGCGGCGATGGCGGAGTAGTCGACGAAGCTCAGGTGGCGGCAGTCCAGGGTCACCTGCTGCGGGTCGTCGGCCGGCTCGAACTGGGCTAGAAAGGCGGTACAGGAGGCGAAGAACAAGGTGCCATGCACACGGTAGAGCTTGCTGCCGTCGGCCTGCATGTCACTGTCGGCATACAGCTCGCGGGCATGCTGCCAGGCGAAGTTAAGCGCGGCGATGACGATGCCGCAGAGCACCGCCGTGGCCAAATCGGTGGCGACGGTGATGGCAGTCACCGCGACGATCACCAGCACGTCGTTGATCGGCACCTTGCCGGCCACGCGCAGCGAGCCCCAGGCGAAGGTCTGCTGCGCCACCACGAACATCACCCCGACCAGCGCCGCCAGCGGGATGCTCTCGATCAGCGGCGAGAGGAACAGCACGAAGAGCAGGATCATCACCCCGGCGACCACGCCGGACAGTCGCCCGCGCCCGCCGGAGCTGAGGTTGATTACCGTCTGACCAATCATCGCGCAGCCGCCCATGCCGCCGAACAGGCCGGAGGTCATGTTGGCCACACCGAGCGCCACGCACTCGCGATCCGGGTGGCCACGGGTGGCGGTAATCTCGTCGGTGAGGTTCAGCGTCAGCAGGGTTTCCAGCAGGCCGACCAGCGCCATCAACACCGCGTAAGGGGCGATGATGGAGAGGGTTTCCAGATTCCAGGGAATGTCCGGCAGTATCAGGTTCGGCAGGCCACCAGCGATCTGCGCCATGTCGCCGAGGGTGTGGGTCGGCAGGTCCAGCAGGTAGACCAGCGCGCCAATGCCGAGGATCGCCACCAACGCCGGCGGCACCGCGCGAGTCAGTCGCGGCAGCAGGTAGACGATGACCATGGTCAGCGCCACCAGGCCGAGCATCAGGTACAGCGCGTTACCCTGCAGCCAGTGGCCGTCGTGCTGGAAATGCTCGAGCTGAGCCAGGGCGATGATGATCGCCAGGCCATTGACGAAGCCGAGCATCACCGGGTGCGGCACCATGCGGATCAGCTTACCCAGGCGCAGCAGGCCGAACGCCAGCATGATCAGACCACCGAGCAGCACCGTGGCCAGCAAGTACTGCACGCCGTGTTGCACCACCAGCGCGACGATCACCACGGCCATCGAGCCGGCCGCACCGGAGATCATGCCCGGCCGGCCGCCAAACAGGGCGGTTAGGGTGCAGATGATGAAAGCGCCGTACAGGCCCATCAGTGGGTTGACCTGGGCCACCAGGGCGAAGGCGATGCACTCGGGCACCAGGGCGAAGGACGAGGTCAGGCCGGCCAGCAGGTCGGCGCGAAGGGATGCGGGTTTCATGGTGTCTCGGCAAGCCGGCAGAACCGGACGATGGCGGCGGAACGAAAAGAGGCGCGCATGGTAGCGCCTGAATACCCGAGCGTCATGCCTAGCATCGATACACCTATGGCGGCCGTGGGATACATTCGGCAACCTGAAGACCAAAACGACAAGGGAGCCCAGCCATGAGCAAGAACCTGCTGATAACCGGTGCCAGTCGCGGCATCGGCCGTGCCACCGCCCTGCTGGCCGCCGCTGGCGGCTGGACGGTCGGGGTGAACTACCGCAACGACCGCGACGCCGCCGCTGAGGTGGTGGAGCAGATCGAAGCCGCGGGCGGCAAGGCCATCGCCCTGCCCGGTGATGTGGCGGTCGAAGCGGACGTACAACACCTGTTCGCCGCCATGGACAAGCTCGGCCCGCTGCATGGGCTGGTGGTCAACGCCGGCATCGTCGCGCCGCCCATGCCGCTGCTGGAGATGAGCGGCGAGCGCCTGCGGCACATGTTCGACGTCAACGTGCTGGGCAGCTACCTGACCGCGCGCGAGGGTGCCCGGCGTATGGCGCGCAGCCGCGGCGGCGAGGGCGGTTCGATGGTGCTGGTGTCGTCCATCGCCGCCAGCCTCGGCGCCTCCTTCGAATACGTCGACTACGCCGGGGCGAAAGGCGCCATGGACGTGCTGACCCGCGGCCTGGCCAAGGAGCTGGGTGGCGAAGGCGTGCGGGTCAATGCCGTGCGCCCGGGGTTGATCGACACCGAGATCCACGCCAGCGGCGGCCAGCCGGATCGCGCCGAGCGTCTCGGCAAGACCACGCCGCTGGGCCGCGCCGGGCGTGCCGAGGAAGTCGCAGAGGCGATCGTCTGGCTACTCGACGACAAGGCCAGCTATACCACCGGCGCGTTGATCGATATCGCTGGCGGGCGCTAGCCCTCAACGAAGGGACGTCGAGCGAAGCCGGAATATCGCTCTGCCGCGCCCTCATAGCGGGAGAGCATGTACCAGGCGATCCGCCAACCAGCACCAATGCGCAAATGAGAAGCAATGCTATTATCTGCGTTTTGAACAATCTGGTGCTTCTCTTGGTTCAGCCCCAACCTGCCCCATGTCGGTATTCGCTGGAGGATCTCCGCCAGTTGGGCCGGCGTCATCATGTGCATTACAGCCTGATTGGCGCACAGCACGAGGATAATCCGTGCGTGATGCAGGGCTACATCAACGAGCAGGAAACCAGCCTGGGCATGACGCTGGTCAGCTCTCAGGTGCAAACCTTCCAGGGCTACCAGGCTCAGTCATTCACCTCTCCCAGCCTGACCATGATCGTCCTGCTGGAGGGACAGGCTCAGCTCGCCGGCCCCGCCTCCATCACCCTCACGCCTGGTCATGGCGTCATCCTGCTCAGCCAGGAAGGGCCCGCTCAGACGGCTCGGCATCACGCTCATCACAACTTGCGCGGCCTCAACCTGTCCATCGGCAACATCGATGACCTGGCAGACGAGAACCTGGCGGATCAGCTACGTGGCAACCTGCAACGCCGCAGCGCCTACACCCAACGCTGGACCATTCCCGCAAGCCTGCAACAGGGGTTGCAGGCCCTGGCCTGCGAACAGGCGCAAGGCTGCCTGCAACGGCTCTTGAACGAGGGCCTGGCACTGCAACTGTTGGCGCACGGCTTGAGCGCCATTGGCACCAATGAGCGCGACGCTCCCTCGCTCAATCCACGTGACCGGGCCCTGCTGGAACGGGTTCGCGATTACCTGCATCAAGAGCCTGGAGCCGAGCACAGCCTGCACCAGCTGGCACAACTGGCGTGCATGAGCCCCAGCTCTCTACGCCAGAAGTTCCAGCAAGCCTACGGCGTCAGCGTCATGACCTACCTGCGTCGGCGCCGCATGGAGCTGGCCAGGCAATACCTCGAACAGGGTTGGCGCGTTCAGGACGCCGCCCACTACGTTGGCTATCGCCACGCCAGCAATTTCGCCACCGCGTACCGGCACCATTTCGGTGTTTCTCCCCGCGAGTCGATCTAGCAGGACATCACCCCAACACCGTCGTTCCCGCCCTGGCATCCAGCATAGGAACACTGGCATCCGGCAAAAGTGGACCTTCAAGTAAATGTGAATAATTCGCACGAAGAAATTATTCCCAAGAGGTCCTGCCATGTCGAAGTGTTCGATCTTCCCCCTCACGCCGCTAGCCTCGGTGATATGCAGCACATTGCTGGCCACGGCAATGGCACCCCTGACAGCCGGGGCAGCGTCACAAGGGGATTTCGATGACAACGGCGCGAGCGAGTCCAGCCTGACGCTGCCGGCGATGAATGTGCATGGCAAGCAGCTGCCGCAGTCGGGAACCGAGGGCACGGGCAGCTACACCACCGGCAGCATGTCCACCGCCGTAGGCCTGCCGCTGTCGATACGCGAGACGCCACAATCGGTGAGCGTCGTCACCCGCCAACAGATCGAAGATCGCGGCCTGCGTGACACGGCGGCGGTCCTCGCCAGCGCTCCGGGTATCTCGATGAGCCGCAGCGACAGCAATCGGGTGTCGTTTTCCGCACGCGGGTTCGATATCGACAACTTCCAGTTCGATGGATTGGCTTCGCCGATCAACAACTTCTGGAACTTCGGCGCCACCGATATCGATTCGGCGATCTATGATCGCGTCGAGGTGGTGCGCGGCTCGACGGGGTTGCTGACCGGCGCCGGCAACCCCTCGGCCGCGGTCAACTTCATACGCAAGCGCCCATTGCCGGAGTTCGCCATCGGCGGCTCGCTCGGCATCGGACGTTGGCATCAGCGCCGTGGCGATATCGATATCTCCACCCCGCTCAGCGCTGACGGTCGAATCGCAGCCCGGGTGGTAGCGGCCTACTCCGAGCGCGACACCTTCATCGACCATCAGAGTTACGACAGTGAAACGCTGTACGGCGTGATCAGCGCGGAGCTGACCCCAAGCACGCAGCTGACCTTGAGCCTCGAACACCAGAAGAACGATACCGACGGCATGGGCGCCGGCGTTCCAATGTTCTACGCCGACGGATCGCGCACTAACTTTGGTCGCTCCACGGCCAACAACACCAAGTGGTCGTACTTCGGCACCGAGTCGAACAGCGCCTTCGTCGATCTCGAGCACCAGCTGGACAACGATTGGAAGCTGCGCGCGGCCTACAGTCGTACCGAGGCAGATTACGCCATGCGCTACCTGTTCCGCGGCGGATATCCAGACCGGGACAACGCCGGCATGAGCGCCAGCTTCCTCAAGTACGACGGTGAGCGCACCCGCGACGACTGGCACCTGACCAGCAGCGGGCCGTTCGAGCTGCTGGGGCGCACTCACGAAGCCGCGTTCGGCTGGATGAGCATCGACGACGATCTGCAGATGGACCAGTACCTGCCGGTACCAGGCACCGCGCCGATTGCCGACTCGAGACTGGACTGGACCAACGGCGACATCGCCGAACCCGTCTGGTCGAACGTTCGGGCCAACGGTGACCGAACCGATATTCGTCAGACTGGCGCCTACGCGGTGACACGCCTGTCGCTGGCCGACCCGCTGCATCTGATTCTGGGCGCTCGCGTCAGCACCTGGAAAATCGAACAGAACTACTTCGGCACCCAGCGCAACTATCGCTATAGCGATGAGGTCACGCCCTATGCCGGCCTGGTCTACGACCTCGATCAGACCTACAGCCTGTACACGAGCTACACCAGCATCTTCAAGAACCAGACGCAAAGGGCGCCGGATGGCAGCTTCCTCGACCCGGTCACCGGCGACAGCTACGAAGCCGGGATCAAGGCCGGCTATCTGGACGGTCAGCTCAATGCCGCCCTGTCGGTCTATCGCACCAAACAGGAGGGCTTGGCCGAAGCCATTCCCGATACCTTCCTGATTGCCGACCCCAGCCAGCAGGCTTACAAGTCGGGCAAGGGCGCGGTAGTCGATGGCTTCGACCTGGAGCTGAGCGGCGCGTTGACTGACGCATGGAACCTGTCCACCAGCTACACCCACTTCATTGCCCGCAATGCCGAAGGCAAGGCGATCAACACCACCCACCCGCGCACGCAATTCAAGCTGTTCACCACCTACCGGCTGGACGGTGCATTGAGAGACCTGACCCTGGGCGCAGGCACCACCTGGCGCAGCGGTATCTCACGCGCCAACACCGGCAGCCCCAACGGCCCGGTGGACGTAAGCGCCGGCAGCTACGCCCTGGTCGACCTGATGGCCAAGTACCAGATCAGCGAAAATATCGCGGCGACCGCCAACCTCAACAACGCTTTCGACAAGAAGTACCTGGAGCAGATCGGTTTCTACAGCCAGCTCTGGTATGGCGAGCCGCGCAACCTGCAACTGACCCTGAGCGCGAGATTCTGAGCAGTAGCGGTCATGCCGTCACTGGCCCGGATCTGCCGGGTGTCCGTGATCAGCGCCGGGCTCAATCCCAGCGCGGCGCGAAGCCTGGATTGGCAACGCGTTCGCCACGATCCAGCGCCTCGATGGCTGTCATGTCTTCGGTGCTCAGGCGCAGCTCGGCAGCAGCCAGGTTGGCGGCCAGATTCTCGCGCTTGGTCGAGGAGGGGATCACCGTATAGCCCTGCTGCAGCGACCAGGCCAGGGCGACTTGCGCCGGGCTGACGCCATGAGCAGCGGCGATGCGCTGGATTTCCGGCTCGGCCAGCACCTTGCCGTAGGCCAGCGGCATGTAGGCGGTCAGATGGATGCCCTGCTGCCGGGCGAAATCCACCAGCTTGCGGTTCTGCAACAGCGGATGGATTTCCACCTGGTTGGTTGCGATCTCCTCCACACCAACGGCCTCGATGGCCTGGCGCAAATGGGCGATAGTGAAGTTGGACACACCGATGGCCGCGGTCAGACCCTGGCGCTTGGCCTCGAGCAGTTCGCCCAGGTACTGCGCCACGGGAATCTCGTCATTCGGCGACGGCCAGTGGATCAGGGTCAGGTCGACCCGCTCCAGGCCCAGGCGCTGCAGGCTCTCCTGCAAGCTGGCGATGACCTGGCCACTGCCGAGGTTCTCGGTCCAGATCTTGGTGGTGACGAACAACTCGTCACGCGCCACGCTGCTGTCGGCGATGGCCTGGCCAACCTCGGCCTCGTTGCCGTAGATCTGCGCCGTGTCGATATGCCGGTAGCCCAGCTCGAGGCCGGTGCGCACCGAGTCGATGGCGATCTGATCCTTGAGGCGGAAGGTGCCAAGACCGAAGGGTGGAATGAATTTCATACAGAATTCCTCATGGGTTACGCAGCGCTGGCCGAGTATCGGGCCGGAACGGGTACGGAAGTTTCGGCCCCATTGATCGCGCAAAAGTTGCAGGCCCTTGGCGGGCCGGGTGGAGAGGAAGCAGTATCCGCGTCAGACTCATGCGGAAATAGCGGTCAACCTAACAAACACTTTTGACTGAAGGTCAACGATGAAGACCAGCCTGGAAGAAATGCTCGCTTTCGTCAGCGTGGTCGACAGCGGTTCGATCAGCGCCGCGGCCGAGCAACTGGAGCAAACCGCGTCGGGCGTCAGCCGCGCGCTGAGTCGACTGGAGGAAAAGCTCGGCGTCACCCTGCTGCGCCGCACCACTCGGCGCCTGGAGCTGACCGAGGAGGGCGAGGTGTTCCTGGCTCAGGCGCGGCGCATCCTGGCCAGCGTCGAGCAAGCCGAGGAGCAGATGACCCTGCGCCGCCAGGCACCGGCCGGACGTTTGCGGATCAACACCGCCTCGCCCTTTATGCTGCACGCGATCGTGCCGCTGATCGGCGAGTTTCGCGCGCTTTACCCGCAGATCGAGTTGGAGCTGAACAGCGACGACCGCATCATCGACCTGCTGGAGCGGCGTACCGACCTGGCCATCCGCATCGGCAACCTGCCGGACTCCAGCCTGTACGCCCGGCCGCTGTGCCACAGCTATCGCCGCGTGCTGGCCAGCCCCGAATACCTGCGCCGGCATGGCACACCGGCGCGCACCGAGGATTTGCCCGGCCACAGCCTGATCGGCTTCACCGAGCCCGACAGCCTCAACGACTGGCCGCTGCGTCATGCCCTTGGCGAGCGCTGGCGCATCACGCCGAGCCTGCGCGCCTCCAGCGGCGACACCATCCTCGCACTGGCCCTGGCCGGCGAGGGCCTGGTGTGCCTGTCCGACTTCATGACCGATGCCGCCCGCGCCAGCGGCGCGCTGGTGGAGGTGCTGGCCGAGCAGCGCGTGGAGGTGCGCCAGCCAATCAACGCGGTGTACTACCGCAACACCGCGCTGGCATCGCGCATCACCTGCTTTCTCGATTTCCTCAGCGAGCGACTCGGCTGCCCGGCCTGAGACGCAACAACCGTAGCCCGGATGCAATCCGGGGCCTGAGCCGTGGTTTCCCCGGATTGCATTCGGGCTACGGCAGGTAAAACGAAAAAGGGCGACTCATGGAGTCGCCCTTTTTTGCATGTCGCTGCAGATCACTGCGCGGCCTGCAGGCTCCATTCGGCCAGCTTCTGCTGCTTGTAGCTGAGCGCGGCTGCCGGCACCGGGGTGACCTTGCCGGTCTCCATCCAGCGCTTGAGGCGGTTGGCATCGGCCATGTGGGTGTACTTGCCGAAGGCGCCGAGCACCACGAAGGCCACCGGACGGTTGGCGATGGTGGTGGCCATCACCAGGCAGCGGCCGGCGGCATTGGTGAAGCCGGTCTTGCTCAGGTTGATGTTCCAGTCCGCCTTGCGCACCAGCGCGTTGGTATTGCGAAAGCCCAGGGTGTAGTTGGGCTTGCGGAAGGCTACGGTGGCCTCGGAGTCGGTGCTGAACTGGTGGATCAGCGGATACTGGTTGGCCGCCTTGACCATCAGCGCCAGGTCACGGGCGGTGGCGACGTTGTGCTCGGACAGGCCGGTAGGCTCGACGAAATGGCTGTGGTGCATGCCCAGCGCCTTGGCCTTGGCGTTCATGGCCGCGATGAAGGCGGCGTGGCCACCCGGGTAATGGTGGGCGAGGCTGGCGGCGGCACGGTTCTCCGAGGACATCAGCGCCAGGTGCAGCATCTCGCGGCGGGTGATCTCGCTGCCGATGCGCACGCGGGAGAACACGCCCTGCATTTCCTGGGTATCGCGGATGGTGATCGGCAGCACCTCGTCCAGCGGCAGCTTGGCATCGAGCACCACCATGGCGGTCATCAGCTTGGTGACCGAGGCGACCGGCAGGCGCAGGTCCGGGTTGCTGGAATACCGCTCCTGGTCGGTATTCAGGTCGATAAGCAATGCGCTGCCGGCGGCCAGCTGCTGCTTGGGCTGGACCGGCGCGGCCTGGAGGTCCGAAACAACAAGGCTGCCGCACAGCAGCAGGCCCAAAATCGAATGACGGAGTTTCAAGATTCACTTCACCGGTTGGAGTGGAGGGACCGCAAGCACATTTCACGAGGGTCGCGGTGTGCGGTGGCGCTCAGTATAGGACTCAGCGCTTGCGCTTGCAGTATGGCCCGATCAAACGCTCGCTGCTGGCAAATCCAGCTCGGCCTGCAGCCAGTCGACGAAACGCGCGGTCAGGCGCTGGCGGCGCTTGCGCTCGGGCAGCACCAGGTAATAACCGAGCGCCGACTGCGCCTCGGCTTCACCCAGGCGGCAGAGCAGGCCCTGAGCGAGCAGTTCGTCCACCAGATGGCGCCAGCCGATGGCCACGCCCTGGCCGGCGATGGCGGCCTGGATCAGCAGGGTGTAGTTGTCGAAGCGCAGGGCGCCGGGCGTCGGCTGGCTGGCGATGCCGAGGGCGCGGAACAACCCTTCCCAGTCGAACCAGCGCGAGCGGTGTTCCGGGCGCAGGTGCAGCAGCGGCAGTTCGGTCAGCGCCTCGGTCGGCAGCGGAGGCTGACGTGTGCCGAGCAGGCGCGGGCTGCACACCGGGAACACCTCTTCGCGAAACAGCAGGTGTGCTTCGCCGTGCTTGAAACGACCATCGCCGAAGCGGATCGCCACGTCGATGTCACTGGGTACCGTGGCCGGGTCACGCTCGCTGGTGATCAGGCTGACATCGACCTCCGGGTACAGGCGATTGAAACGCTGCAGACGCGGCATCAGCCAGTAGGCGGCGAATGCGAAGTCGGTGGCCACCTGCAGCACTTCGTGCTGCTGCCGCGCGGTGACAGCAGCCAGCCCCGCATCGAGGGCCGCCAGCCCTTCCTGCACATGGGCCAGCAGCAACTCGCCGGCTTCGGTCAGCACAATGCCGCGATAGACGCGGTCGAACAGACGCGTAGCCAGTTGCTGTTCGAGGCGCTTGATCTGCTGGCTGACGGCCGGCTGGCTGCTGCCCAGCTCATTGGCGGCAGCGGTGAAACTGAGCTGGCGTGCCGCCGACTCGAACACCCGCAGCGCGTCGAGCGACAGCCCATCGATAACTTTAAACATAAGCTTTACTTATCCGAGGCATGTGTCGCAGCCGGGTTTACCCTACCAGCGTTCAGCCGGAATTATGGCACTGCACTGTCGCATAAACCCACAGTATGGAATATCGCCACCATGAAGCGCCCGAACATCCTCTTCATCATGGCCGACCAGATGGCCGCGCCGATCATGCCGCTGCACGATGCCGCCTCGCCGGTGCAGATGCCCAACCTGATGAAGCTGGCCGAACAGGCCGTGGTGTTCGACTCAGCCTACTGCAACAGCCCGCTCTGTGCGCCGTCGCGCTTCACCCTGGTCAGCGGGCGGCTGCCGTCGAAGATCGGCGCCTACGACAACGCCGCGGATTTTCCCGCCGACGTGCCGACCTACGCCCACTACCTGCGCCGCCTCGGCTATCGCACCGCGCTGTCGGGCAAGATGCACTTCTGCGGCCCGGACCAGCTGCACGGCTACGAGGAACGCCTGACCAGCGATATCTATCCGGCCGACTACGGCTGGGCGGTGAACTGGGACGAGCCGGACGTGCGCGCCAGCTGGTACCACAACATGTCCTCGGTGCTGCAGGCCGGCCCCTGCGTGCGCAGCAACCAGCTGGATTTCGACGAGGAGGTGGTGTTCAAGGCGCGCCAGTACCTCTACGACCACGTGCGCCTGACGCCCGAGCAGCCGTTCTGCCTGACCGTGTCGATGACCCACCCGCACGACCCCTACACCATTCCCCGCGAATACTGGGACCGCTATGAGGGCGTGGACATCCCCATGCCGCGCCAGCACGTCGAGCAGACCGAGCAGGACCCGCACTCGCAGCGCCTGCTCAAGGTCATCGACCTGTGGGACAAGCCATTGCCCGAGGACAAGGTCCGCGATGCGCGACGCGCCTACTTCGGCGCCTGCAGCTATATCGACGACAACATCGGTAAGTTGCTGAAGACCCTGGAAGAATGCGGCCTGGCAGGCGACACCCTGATCGTCTTCTCCGGCGACCACGGTGACATGCTCGGCGAGCGTGGCCTCTGGTACAAGATGCACTGGTTCGAGATGTCCGCCCGCGTGCCGCTGCTGGTGCACGCGCCGAGTCGCTTCGCCGCGCATCGGGTCAGCCAGTCGGTCTCCACGCTCGATCTGCTGCCGACCCTGGTGGAACTGGCCGGCGGCCAGGTCGAGCAGGGCCTGGAGTTGGATGGTCACTCACTGCTGCCGCACCTCAAGAGTGAAGGCGGGCATGACGAAGTGCTCGGCGAATACATGGCCGAAGGCACGCTCAGCCCGCTGATGATGATCCGCCGCGGGCCTTGGAAATTCGTCTATTCCGAGCAGGACCCGTTGCTGCTGTTCAATCTGCACGATGACCCGCTGGAGCAGCGCAACCTGGCCGGGTCCGCCGAGCACCGCACTACGGTAGCAGGCTTCGTCGCCGAGGCCCGCGAGCGATGGGACGTCCCGGCCATTCACACCGCCACCCTGGCCAGCCAGCGCCGCCGCCGGCTGGTGGCCGAAGCCCTGAGCCAGGGCAAACTGACCAGTTGGGACCATCAGCCAATGGTCGACGCCAGCCAGCAATACATGCGCAACCATATCGACCTCGACGACCTGGAGCGCCGCGCGCGTTTTCCGGTCGTCGGTTGAACCTTTGCTCCGCGCCACGGGCCTGAGCCTTGCAAGCTGCCAATCGCGAAAACCAGAAGAAAAAAGGAGAGACGCCATGAACCGATTCAGTGTGCTGTTACTCGCCACCGCGCTCACCAGCGCCGGCAATGTCTGGGCCGAAGATGCCGCCTGTGCCACGGTCAAGTTGGGTGACCCCGGCTGGAGCGACATCGCCGTGACCAACGGCATCGCCAGCTTCCTGCTCGACGGCCTGGGCTACAAGACGCAAAGCCAGACCCTGGCCGTGCCGATCATTTTTGCCGGGCTGCAGAAAGGGCAGGTCGACGTGTTCCTCGGCAACTGGATGCCGGCGCAGCAGAGCAACTACGACAAGTTCGTCGCCAGCGGCGAGGTGGACAAGCTGGCGCAGAACCTCGAAGGCACCGAATACACCCTTGCGGTGCCAGCCTATGCCTACGAGGCAGGGGTAAAGACCTTTGCCGACCTCGACAAGCACGCCGACAAGTTCGGCAACAAGCTCTACGGCATCGCTTCCGGCTCGCCGGGTAACGATTCGATAAAGCAGATGATCGACGCCGACGAGTTCGGCCTGGGCGACTGGAAACTGGTGGAGTCCAGCGAGCAGGCGATGCTGGTGCAAGTGGGGCGTGCGGTGAAGCGCGATCAGTTCGTCGTCTTCCTCGGCTGGACGCCGCACCCGATGAACGTGCAGTACGACATGAAGTACCTCAAGGGCGGCGAGAAGTATTTCGGCGACAGCGGCCAGGTCAACACGCTGGCGCGCAAAGGCTATGCCGCGCAGTGCCCGAACGTCGGCAAGCTGCTTAGCAACCTGCGCTTCACTCAGGACATGGAGAACAGCATCATGGATCAGGTGCTGAGCAAGCAGGCCAGCAACGACGAGGCGATCAAGGCCTGGCTCAAGGCCAACCCGCAGGTGCTCGATGGCTGGTTGCAGGGCGTCACCACGCGCGACGGTGGCGACGGTCTGGCGGCGGTGAAGGCACGGCTGTGAGCGCTTTCATCCGGTAGAAGCGAATTTATTCGCGACAGGGCTTGGCGCGGGGCCCGACCCTGATCGCGGATAAATCTGCGCCTACCGGGCGCGGCCTGCAGCGACCGCAGGCGGAACACGAGCTGCTCCGCCAGCGGCCAACTGGCACGTCGTTTACACTTCACTTTCCTGGACGAAGCAAACCAGCAGACGATGCCGTTACCCAATCTTCAGACCCTGTTGCCTTTCCTGCGCTGGCTGCCCGGCACTCGCCGCGGCACCCTCGGCAACGATCTGCTGGTGGGCCTGTCGGGGGCTATCCTGGCTCTGCCGCAATCGCTGGCCTACGCGCTGATCGCC
This sequence comes from Pseudomonas sp. UBA6323, assembly GCF_002439135.1. Taxonomy (NCBI): domain Bacteria; kingdom Pseudomonadati; phylum Pseudomonadota; class Gammaproteobacteria; order Pseudomonadales; family Pseudomonadaceae; genus Pseudomonas; species Pseudomonas sp. UBA6323. Next base: position 16,384 of record NZ_DJSX01000007.1, read on the forward strand.
GGCCTGCCTGCCGAATACGGTCTGTACGCGGCCATCGTCCCGGTGATCATCGCCTGCCTGTGGGGCTCGTCCTGGCACCTGATCTGCGGGCCGACCGCTGCCATTTCCATCGTCCTGTTCACCAGCGTCACGCCCATGGCGCGCTTGGGCAGCGATGAGTTCATCGCCCTGATCCTGCTGCTGACCTTTCTCGCCGGGCTGTTCCAATGGCTGCTCGGCCTGCTGCGCTTCGGCGCGCTGGTGAACTTCGTCTCGCAGTCGGTGGTGCTCGGCTTCACCCTCGGCGCGGCCCTGGTGATCGCCATCGGCCAGATGCCCAACCTGCTCGGCGTCGAGGTCGCCAGCCAACCCACGGCCCTGACCAGCCTGCTGCAGATCGGCCAACACCTGCCCGAGGCGCACTGGCCCAGCCTGACCCTGGCCGCCGTTACCCTGCTGCTCAGCGTGGCCGTGCGCAAACTCTGGCCAAAGGCGCCCGCACTGTTGATCGGCCTGGTCTGCGGCAGCCTGCTGGCGTGGCTGCTACCGGCACGTTTCACCGCTGACATCGCCCTGGTGGCACCGTTCGACGGCGGCCTGCCGCCTCTGACCCTGCTGAGTTTCGACCTCGACGACGTGTTGCGCCTGCTACCGGCAGCGGTGGCCTGCGGCATGCTCGGACTGGTCACCAGCCTGTCCATCGCCCGCGCCCTGGCGGTGAAATCGCACCAGTTCCTCGACGCCAACCAGGAGGTGCGCGCTCAGGGCCTGTCGAACATGATCGGGCCGTGGTTCTCCGGCTCGCTGTCGGCCGGGTCGTTCACCCGCTCGGCGCTGAACCTGCAGGCCGGCGCGCGCACGCCGCTGGCCGGGGTGTTCTCGGCGCTGCTGGTGGCGCTGTTCGCGGTGTTCGGCACGGCGCTGCTGACGCATATTCCGCTGCCGGTGATGGCCGCCGGCATCCTGCTGATCTGCTGGGGTCTGGTGGATCTGCCGGCGATCCGCGCGCTGCGCAAGGTGAGCCGCTCCGAGTTCGTGGTGATGCTACTGACTTTCACCGCCACTCTGGTGCTGGAGCTGCAGACGGCGATCTATGCCGGCGTGCTGGCTTCGCTGTTCTTCTACCTCAAGCGCACCTCGCAGCCGCGCGTACGCCTGTGGCACGACGGCGACGACGAGGTGCTGCGCATCGACGGCTCGATCTTCTTCGGTGCCTGCCAGTACATCCAGCAACTGCTGCAGCGCAGCCGCGGCCAGCGCCTGATAATCGATGCACGGCACATCAACTTCATCGACTATGCCGGTGTGGAGATGCTGCATCAGGAAGCACGCCGCCTGCAGGCGTTGCAGCGCAGCCTGGTGCTACGCCAGGCACGACCACAGGTGGTGGAGGAGATTCTCAAGCTGGAAGGCGCCGAGCATTGCCCGGTGCAGTTCGAAGACTGAGCGAGGCGGCGTCGAACCCGTAGGGTGGGCGGCACAATCCACGAACGACCTGACCGCGCGGCGATAGCGCGCCGCGTAATCCACCGGGCGATCTTCCCGCGTGACACCAATGGTGGGTTACGGCGCGGCTAAACATGCGCTGGGCATCTGAATTGGCGATATGCGCCTAATCACCCTACGCAGCTGGATTTCAGTCCTCGGCGTCATCGAGCACGCTCAGATCCAGCACGTGCGAGCGACCGATCCACATCGCACAGTCGCGATGGTCACGCAGTTCGTTACCGGTGATCGGGTGCAGCAAGACGTCCAGGCCACCGCGGCGGAGCATCAGCCAGGGCACGACGTCGGCGAACAGTTCGGCGCGGAAGGCCAGCTGGCAACTCCAGCATGGATGCGGACCGACCGGACGCTCGTGCACCCGGCCCATCTTCAGCGGAAAACGCCGCGCGGCTTCTTCGCACAACGTACGCGCCTGATCGACGCTGCCGGCGTCGAAATAGACGTGGGCGTGGTAGCCGCTGATACGAGGCAGCACTTGCTCGTCCATGCGCTAGCCTGCCAGCTGACGGCGCAGCTCGGCCAGCACCGGCGCCGTATCTGGGCGCACCCCACGCCAGAGCTCGAATGCCTCGGCCGCCTGCTCGACCAGCATGCCCAACCCATCCAGGCAACGCGCTGCCCCGTGCTCGGCGGCCCAGCGATTGAAGGCGGTCGCCTCGCGGCCGTACATCATGTCGTAGCAGACCGTATGCCCAGGCTGGATCAGGCTTGGCGCAATCGGCGGCAACTCGCCGCCGAGGCTGGCCGAGGTGCCGTTGACGATCAGGTCGACTGGCGCATCGATCCAGTCGAAACCGGCGGCGACCAGTGGGCCGAGATCGGCGAATTCGCGCACCAGTTGCTCGGCCTTGGCCACGGTGCGGTTGGCGATCACCAGCACGGCCGGCTTCTGCGCCAGGAAGGGTTCGAGCACGCCGCGCACGGCACCGCCGGCTCCGAGAATAAGGATGCGCTTGCCGGCCAGGCTGAAACCGGCGTTGTTCTGCAGGTCGCGGGTCAGGCCGGCGCCGTCGGTGTTGTCGCCGAGCAGGCGGCCGTCGGCCAGCTTCTTCAGGGTATTCACCGCACCGGCGCGGCGGGCGCGCTCGGTCAGTTCATCGGTCAGGCGAAAGGCCTCTTCCTTGAACGGCACGGTAACGTTGCCGCCCAGACCGTCGGCGAAAAAGGCGCGGGCGTCGCCCACGAAGTCATCCAGCGGCGCCAGACGCGCGTCGTAGGTCAATGCCTGGCCGGTCTGCTCGGCGAACAGACGATGGATCAGCGGTGATTTGCTGTGGCCGATGGGGTTGCCGAAGACGCAGTAGCGGTCCATGGAATTTCTCGGTGGTGAGCAACAGATCGTAGCCCGGATGAGATCCGGGGATGTCTGGTCAATGCCCCGGATTGCATCCGGGCTACGGGGTCACGGCGCCGCCTGGAGCCAGTCGCGATCGGTAAGGAAGTACTCGGTCAGGCGCGCTTCCTCGCTGCCCGGCTCCGGCTTCCAGTCGTAGCCCCAGCGCACCTGCGGCGGCAGCGACATGAGGATCGACTCGGTACGCCCGCCGGACTGCAGGCCGAACAGGGTGCCGCGGTCGAACACCAGGTTGAATTCCACGTAGCGCCCACGACGGAAAGCCTGGAACTCACGTTCGCGCTCGCCGAAGGGCATGGCCTTGCGGCGCTGGACGATGGGCAGGTAGGCGTCGATGTAGGCGTCACCGATGGCGCGTATGAAGGCGAAGCTGGTGTTGAAGTCCCACTCGTTGAGGTCGTCGAAGAACAGCCCGCCGATACCCCGCGGCTCGCCGCGGTGCTTGAGGTGGAAGTAGCGGTCGCACCAGGCCTTGAACTTCGCATAGACCTCGGGGCCGAACGGCGCGCAGGCATCATGGGCGACCTGGTGCCAGTGCACGCAGTCCTCTTCATTGGCGTAGTAGGGCGTGAGGTCGAAGCCGCCGCCGAACCACCACACCGGCTCCTCGCCTTCCTTCTCGGCGCTGAAGAAGCGCACGTTGGCGTGCGAGGTGGGCACGTAGGGGTTTTCCGGGTGAATCACCAGCGACACGCCGAGGGCCTGGAAACCGCGCCCGGCCAGCTCGGGGCGATGGGCACTGGCCGACGGCGGCAGGCTGTCGCCGAATACGTGGGAGAAATTCACCCCGCCCTTTTCGATCAGTGCGCCGTTCTCGATCACCCGCGTGCGACCGCCACCACCGGCCGGGCGCTGCCAGGCGTCCTCGGCGAACACGGCCTGGCCGTCTTCGGCTTGCAGGGCGGAACAGATGCGATCTTGCAGGTCGAGCAGATAGGCCTTCACGGCCTCGGTACGGTCAGTCACGGCGGCACCTTGAACAGAGAGCAGGGCGGAATCGGCGGGCAGCATAGCATTCACCCAGGCACATCCGCAGTTGACGTCGGTCAATCGAGAGGATTGGATAGACCCTTTTTCGCCGCTTCGACGGCTCGAGCAGAAGGAATCCGAGATGGCCAAGCGTATTGAGTTCAGCCAGCACGGCGGCAGCGACGTGCTGCAATACCGCGATTACCAGCCGGCAGTACCGGGCCCGCGCGAGGTTCGCGTGGCCAACCACGCCATCGGCCTGAACTTCATCGACACCTATTTCCGCAGTGGCCTGTACCAGCCGCCCGCGCTGCCTTCGAGCCTGGGCACCGAAGGTGCCGGCGTGGTCGAGGCAGTCGGCAGCGAGGTCGAAGGCTTTGCCGTGGGTGATCGCGTCGCCTACGCCACCGGCCCGCTGGGCTCCTACAGCGAACTGCACGTGCTGCCAGCCGACAAGCTGGTGAAACTGCCGGACAGCATCAGCTTCGAGCAGGCCGCCGCGGTAATGCTCAAGGGCCTGACGGTGCAGTACCTGCTGCGCCAGACCTATGAGCTAAAGGGCGGCGAAACCATCCTGTTCCACGCTGCGGCTGGCGGCGTCGGCTCCTTTGCCTGCCAATGGGCGAGGGCGTTGGGCGTCAAGCTGATCGGCACCGTCAGCTCGGCGGAAAAGGCCGCGCGCGCCAGGGAGCAGGGCGCCTGGGCGACCATCGACTACAGCCATGAGAACGTGGTGCAGCGCGTGCTGGAGCTGACCGACGGCGCCAAGTGCCCGGTGGTCTACGACGGCGTCGGCAAGGACACCTGGGAAACCTCGCTGGACTGCGTGGCACCGCGCGGCCTGCTGGTCAGCTTCGGCAACGCCTCGGGCGCGGTTACCGGAGTCAATCTGGGCATCCTGGCGCAGAAGGGTTCGCTGTACGTCACCCGCCCGACCCTGGCCGGCTACGCCACCAGCGCGCAGCGCCTGCAGACCATGGCCGACGAGCTGTTCGCGATGATCAGCAGCGGCAAGCTGCAGGTGGAAATCAGCAACCGCTACGCGCTCAAGGACGCCGCCGCCGCCCAGGACGCGCTGAGCTCGCGGCAGACCACCGGCTCGACCATCTTGCTGCCGTAAAACAGTCGCGGCTAAAGCCCCTCCCACAGCCGCCACAATCGTGGGAGGGGCTTTAGCCGCGAGCGTTCAAGCGCGTCAGGACGGGCGAATCACATCGCCCGTACGCAGATCACGAATCAGGCTGGGGTTCTTGCGTCCGCCCAGTGCCCCACCCAGAACCTTGTCCAACTCCCCCGGAAAGTACTGCTCGACGCGCAGACGCGAACGTGCCGACGGGCGCCCGGCCGGGTTGGCCGAGGTGGAGATCAGCGGGCCGGTGTAACGGCATAGTGCACGCACCAGCGGGTGATCGCTGACGCGCAGGGCGACGCTGTCGTGCTCGCCGGTGACCCACTCGGGCAGACGATTCTGGTGCGGCACCAGCCAGGTATTCGGGCCTGGCCAGCTGCCGGCCAGGCGCTCCTGCCAGACTTCGGGCAGGTCTTCGAGGAGGAAGTCGAACTGCTCGATGTCGTCGGCGACCACGATCAGGCCCTTGCGCATCGGCCGCTCCTTGAGCGCCAGCAGGCGATCCACCGCCTCTTCGTTCCACGGGTCGCAGCCAAGACCCCAGACCGCCTCGGTCGGATAGGCGATCACGCCCCCCTCACGCACCACTCGCGCCGTTTGCTGTATCTGCCAGTTGCTGGCCATCGACCGTCTCCCAGTGAATCAATGGGCGGCAGTCTATCCAAGACGGCCATACGACTGTAGAGCCTATGTGCATAGGGAGGCACGGCCTACTCTCTCCCATTTGCGGGAGAGGGCAGACAAGCGTTCAGCGAGGTCGCGCCAGCCAGCGCCCGGCCTCGTTGCACACCTGGCCATCGAGCTCCAGCTCGGTCAAGGCCGCCAGCACCTGCGCCAATGGCCAGCCACTGGTCTGCACCAGTGCCTCGGTACTGTGCGGCGCGGCATGCAGCAAGGCCAGTAGCGGATGCTCGGCCTGTTCCGACGTTGCCTTGGGCACGGGTGCTACAGCCTGCGTCTGCCAACCGCGCAGGGCTTCGAGGATGTGCTCGATGCTCTCCACCAGCGTGGCGCCATCGCGAATCAGCTGGTGACAGCCGCGCGCGCCGGGATGATGGATGGAACCGGGAATGGCGTAGACCTCACGCCCCTGTTCGGCGGCCAGCCGCGCGGTGATCAGCGAACCGCTCGAAGGGCTGGCCTCGACCACCAGCACACCCAGCGACAGGCCGCTGATGATTCTGTTGCGCCGCGGGAAGTTGCTGGCCTGCGGCGGGCAGTCCAGCGGCAGTTCGGAAACCAGCGCGCCGCCCTGCTCGATGATCCGTGCCGCCAGCCCCACATGTCGCCGCGGATACAGGCACTGCAAGCCGGTACCCAGCACGGCTATCGTTTTACCATCGCCCTCCAGCGCGCCCAGATGCGCGGCGCCATCGATGCCCAACGCCAGCCCGCTGGTGATGACGAAGCCACCACCAGCCAGGCTGCGGGCGAAGACCCGTGCATTGTCCAGGCCGGGCTGCGAGGCGCGCCGGCTGCCGACCATGGCCAGTTGTGGCGACTCCAGCACACTCGGCTCGCCCGCCACGAACAACAGCGGCGGCGCATCCGCCAGTTCGGCCAGCAGCGCCGGGTAGCTTGGATCGTCCCACATCAGCACCTGCTGACCGGGCTGCTCCAGCCACTGCAGTGCAGCACGCGCTCGCTCGCGAATATCTTCACTGCGCCGCGGCTCGGCGCAGGCGGCCGGCAGCCCCAGAGCCCGCCAGGCACTGGCCGGCGCGCTCAGCGCAGCCGAGGCGGTCTCGAAGGCACTCAGCAGCTTGCGAAAACGTCGCGGCCCCAGCTCCGGCAGCAGGTGCAGGCGCAGACGGGCTTCAAGCTCGGCAGGAGAAATTGCGGGGAACAGCGAGGAGGATGTAGGCATGACGATTCTTCCCTGATGCGTTGCGCCGCCATCCTGGCGACCAGAAAGCACGAGCCCCGCATTTGCGGGGCTCGTTGGGCATTACGGGTTGCGGACCTTGTCCATCACGGCCAGTTGGCGGCTGGCCTGCAACACCAGGCCGTAGCTGAGCTTGTCGTAGGTGCGGAACACCATCAGCAGGCCGGAGCGCTCGTCCGGGATCTTCACGCTCTCGCCGGTGACACGGTCGCGCACGGTTTCGCCGGTCTTGTACACCGCCAGCACGTTGCCAATCTCCAGGCCGTCGCGGGCGCCCTTGTTCAGGGTGACCACGTCGAACTGGCCAATCTGATTCACGCCACGCGGCACGTCGAGAATAACGCCCTTGATCTCACCGGCTGGCTCGCTGGGCATGAAGGTGGAGTTGATCGCACGCTCCTCGGTGGGGAACAGGCGGTCACCCAGACGAACCTCTTGAGTCGAGCGGCTGAGCAACAGGGTACCGATATCGCCTTCCTCGGCGACGATCTCGCCGGTACCGATATCGTCGGCGTTGATACCAAGGAACTCCTTGGTTTCGGGGTCGGTATACGTCTTGCCCTGGCGGAATACGCCGTAGATAGGATGTTGCTCGTCGAACTGGCCACGCGCGTAGATACGATCACCGGCGCCGCTGACCACGCGCTCGGCGTTGCCGGCGACGATATAGGGCTTGCCGTTGAATTCTTCCGGGGTGTCGACGATGCGGTTGCTCAGCAGGAAGCTGTTGATCGCCTCCAGCGGGATGGTCGGGATCGCCTCGGCCATCGGCGTGCTGCGCACCTGCGGCGACAGCTTGATGGTGCCGCGCGATTCACCGCGGTTGAGCATCAGGCGTGGTTGACCGTCGACATAGACCAGATTGAGGGTGTCACCGGGGTAGATCAGGTGCGGGTTGGCGACCTGTGGATTGGCGTGCCAGATTTCCGGCCACTTCCACGGCTGGCTGAGGAATTTACCGGAGATATCCCAGAGCGTATCGCCTTTGACCACGGTGTAACGGTCCGGATGACCGTCCTTGAGTTGCACTGCGGCCTGAGCCAGACAGGTCAGGGCCATTCCGCCGGCTGCGAGCAGGGCGAGTAGTGATTTCCTCATGCGGTGAATCCCTTTATTATGTGCCTTCACGTGAAGCGCCCTAGCGCCGCGTCCAAACCCGCTGAATACGCGGCGTGAAGCCGTTTTTCAATGCTGTTCATCATCTTAGCAGCGGATTTTGACTTTATTCCACAAGTGCATCACAAACGCATATGGCGATCCTGAATATCCTCGAATTTCCTGATCCACGCCTGCGTACCATCGCCAAACCGGTGGACGTCGTGGACGACTCCATCCGTCAACTGGTCGACGACATGTTCGAGACCATGTATGACGCACCCGGTATCGGCCTGGCCGCGACGCAGGTCAACGTGCACAAGCGCGTGGTGGTCATGGACCTGTCCGAGGACAAGTCCGAGCCGCGCGTTTTCATCAATCCCGAGTTCGAGTCGCTGACCGACGAGATGGACCAGTATCAGGAAGGCTGCCTGTCGGTGCCCGGCTTCTACGAGAACGTCGACCGTCCGCAGAAGGTGAAGATCAAGGCTCTGGACCGCGATGGCCAGCCTTATGAGCTGATCGCCGAAGGCTTGCTCGCCGTGTGCATTCAGCACGAGTGCGATCACCTCAACGGCAAGCTGTTCGTCGATTACCTGTCCAACCTCAAGCGCGACCGGATCAAGAAGAAGCTGGAAAAACAGCATCGCCAGCGCGCCTGACCTCCGACTACCCGAAAGGCTTGCCACGGCAAGCCTTTTTCTTTGGTGACTGCCCTATGCGTATCGTCTTTGCCGGCACCCCGGAATTCGCCGCCGAACACCTCAAGGCCCTGCTGGCCAGCCAGCACGAGATCGTGGCCGTCTACACCCAGCCGGATCGCCCGGCCGGTCGCGGCCAGAAGCTGATGCCGAGCCCGGTCAAGCAACTCGCCGTCGAGCACGGCATCCCGGTCTTTCAGCCGGCCAGCTTGCGCAATGAAGAGGCGCAGGCCGAATTGGCCGCACTGCAGCCGGACCTGATGGTGGTGGTCGCCTATGGCCTGATCCTGCCGCAAGTGGTGCTCGACACTCCGCGCCTGGGCTGCATCAACAGCCACGCCTCCTTGCTACCGCGCTGGCGCGGTGCCGCGCCGATTCAGCGCGCTGTACAGGCCGGCGATGCCGAGAGTGGCGTCACCGTGATGCAGATGGAAGCCGGCCTCGACACCGGCCCCATGCTGCTCAAGGTGAGCACGCCGATCAGCGCTAGCGACACCGGCGGCAGCCTGCACGACCGCCTCGCCCAGCTTGGCCCACAGGCAGTGCTGCAGGCCATCGACGGCCTGGCTGCCGGCACGCTCGTCGGTGAGGTGCAGGACGACGCTCTGGCCAACTATGCACACAAGCTGAACAAGGACGAGGCGCGCCTGGACTTCAGCCGCCCGGCCGTGGAGCTGGAACGCCTGATCCGCGCCTTCCATCCCTGGCCGATCTGCCACAGCACGCTGGCTGGCGAGGCGCTGAAAGTGCATGCAGCCGAGATCGGCGAAGGCAGTGGCACACCGGGCAGCATTCTCGCCGCCGACAAGCACGGCCTGACCGTCGCCTGTGGCGAAGGTGCGCTGCGTCTGACTCGCCTGCAGTTGCCCGGCGGCAAGCCGCTGGCCTTCGCCGACCTTTATAACAGCCGCCGCGAGCAGTTCGCGCCCGGCCTGGTGCTCGGCCAATGAACCCTCGCCTGGCGGCCGCGCGCGCCCTGACGGCCGTGCTCTCGGGCAAGGCTTCGCTGGGCAGCAGCCTGCCGCCGCAGCTGGATAAGGTCGAGCACCACGACCGCGCCCTGGCGCAGGACCTGGCATTCGGCGCCGCGCGCTGGCAGCCGCGCCTGCAATTGCTGGCCGAGAAGCTGCTGGAGAAACCCTTCAAGGCCGCCGACAAGGACGTGGAAGCGCTCCTGCTAATCGGCCTCTACCAGTTGCTGCACAGCCGCATTCCCGAGCACGCCGCCATCGGCGAGACGGTGGGCTGCGCCGGCGCGCTGAAAAAGCCCTGGGCCAAGGGTCTGCTCAATGCCATACTGCGCCGCGCCCAGCGCGAGCACGAGGCGCTGTACGCTGAACTTGATCGCGACCCGGTACTGCACACCGCGCATCCACGCTGGCTACAGAAGGCGCTCAAGGCGCACTGGCCCGAGCACTGGCAGGCCATCTGCGCCGCCAACAATGCGCATCCGCCGTTGATCCTGCGGGTCAATCGCCGTCACGGCAGTCGCGACGCCTACCTCAATGAGCTGCACGAAGCCGGCATCGCCGCCGAGCCATGCACCTTCAGCCGTGACGGTGTGCGTCTGCTGCAGCCCTGCGACGTGACCACACTGCCCGGTTTCAGGGGCGGCCGCGTCAGCGTGCAGGACGAGGCCGCGCAACTCGCCGCCGACCTGCTCGAACTGGCGCCGGACCAGCGCGTGCTGGATGCCTGCGCGGCACCGGGTGGCAAGACCTGCCACCTGCTGGAAGTCGAGCCGGGCCTCAGCGAAGTGGTCGCCGTCGATCTGGAAGCCAAGCGCCTGGCACGCGTGCGCGAGAACCTCGAGCGCTTGCAGCTGGAAGCCACGCTGATCGCCGCCGATGGCCGCGACACCGCGGCCTGGTGGGACGGCCAGCCGTTCCAGCGCATTCTGCTCGATGCGCCCTGTTCGGCCACCGGCGTGATTCGCCGCCACCCGGACATCAAGCTAACGCGCAAGCCCGAAGACATTCCCGCCCTGGCGCAACTTCAAGGCGAACTGCTCGATGCCCTGTGGCCGACCCTCGCGCCCGGCGGCATCCTGCTTTATGCCACCTGCTCAGTACTGCCGACGGAAAACAGCGACACCATCGCCGCGTTCCTGGCGCGCACGCCCGAAGCGCGGGAAGTCGCCATCGAGGGCGATTTCGGCCTGCAGACCGCCCACGGTCGCCAGTTGCTGCCGCAGCTGGACGGCCATGACGGCTTCTACTATGCCAAGCTGATAAAGACCGCTGTGACCAGCCACAGCTAACGGAGCGATCAGTGAAAATCATCATTCTCGGCGCCGGCCAGGTGGGCGGCACCCTGGCGGAACACCTGGCCAGCGAGGCCAACGACATCACCGTGGTCGACACCGACGGTGATCGCCTGCGCGACCTTGGCGACCGCCTGGACATTCGCACCGTGCAGGGCAAGGGTTCCTTCCCCACCGTGCTGCGCCAGGCCGGCGCCGATGATGCCGACATGCTGGTGGCAGTGACCAACAGCGATGAAGTCAACATGATCGCCTGTCAGGTGGCTTATACCCTGTTCCACACGCCGACCAAGATCGCCCGCGTGCGCGAAGCGGCCTACCTGACCCGCGAGGCGCTGTTCGACAACGAAGCGATCCCGGTCGACGTGCTGATAAGCCCCGAGCAGGTGGTGACCAATTACATCAAGCGCCTGATCGAGTACCCCGGCGCCCTGCAGGTAATCGACTTCGCCGAGGGCAAGGCCCAGCTGGTGGCGGTCAAGGCCTACTACGGCGGCCCGCTGGTGGGCCAGCAACTGCGCCAGCTGCGCCAGCACATGCCCAACGTCGACACCCGCGTGGCGGCCATCTTCCGCCGCAACCGGCCGATCATGCCCAAGGGCGATACCGTCATCGAGGCCGATGACGAGGTGTTCTTCATCGCCGCCAAGGCGCATATTCGTGCGGTGATGAGCGAGATGCGTCGCCTCGAGGACAGCTACAAACGCGTGGTGATCGCTGGCGGCGGCAACATCGGCGAACGCCTGGCCGAGGCCATCGAAAGCCGCTACCAGGTGAAGATCATCGAGATGAACCCGGCGCGCTGCCGCTACCTGTCGGAGAACCTCGACAGCACCATCGTGCTGCAGGGCAGTGCCTCGGATCGCGACCTGCTGGTGGAAGAGAACATCAACGATGCCGACATCTTCCTCGCCCTGACCAACGACGACGAGGCTAACATCATGTCGTCGCTGCTGGCCAAACGCCTGGGCGCGCGCAAGGTGATGACCATCATCAACAATCCGGCCTATGTCGATTTGGTCCAGGGTGGCGAGATCGACATCGCCATCAGCCCGCAGCTGGCCACCATCGGCACCCTGCTGACCCACGTGCGCCGCGGCGATATCGAAAGCGTGCACAGCCTGCGCCGTGGCGCGGCGGAAGCGCTGGAAGTGATCGCCCATGGCGATGCCAAGTCGAGCAAGGTCATCGGTCGCGCCATCGAAGGCATCGCCCTGCCGCCGAGCACCACCATCGGCGCCATCATCCGCGACGAGCAGGTGCTGATCGCCCACGACAACACGGTGATCGAGTCTGGCGACCACGTGATCCTGTTCCTCGTCGACAAGAAGCACATCCGCGACGTCGAACGCCTGTTCCAGGCCGGCCTGACGTTCTTCTAAGCCGGAGAAGACAAATCTCGTAGGAGCGAGCTCTGCTCGCGAAGCTTTTCGCGCGTCTGAGATTCGCGAGCAGAGCTCGCTCCTACAATCGACACGAGCGTGGCGACGAAGGAGACCTCATGAGTACCGAAGCACTGGAAAAGATGCTGGCCAAGGGCATGGACAACGCCCTGCTGCGCTTCGGCCTGGGCAAGGCCCATCTCGATGGCGGCGACGCGGCGCAGGCCGCCGAACACCTGCAACGCTGCGTCGAGTTCGACCCGAGCTATTCCGCCGCCTGGAAGCTGCTGGGCAAGGCGCTGCAGGCCAAGGGCGACGCCGAAAGTGCACGCCAGGCCTGGCAGCAGGGGGTCGCTGCAGCCCAGGCCAAGGGCGACAAGCAGGCCGAGAAGGAAATGTCGGTGTTTCTGCGCAAGCTGGACAAGCAGGGGAGCAATCGCGGCTAAAGCCCCTCCCACAAGTTCAGTGCGACCCCGTGGGAGGCGCTTCAGCGGCGAGCTTTTTGCGGCCGACTCAGGCGGTGGCAGTACGCTGCGGCAGGGCGCGGACAATCGCGCTGAGCAGCATGCCGTACAGCGGCACGAAGAGGATCAGGCTGATCGCCAGTTTGATTACGTAGTCCACCGTGGCGATCTCCACCCAGTTGGCGGCCATGAACGGATCGTCGCTGTGCCAGAAGGCCACCGAGAAGAACAGGAAGGTATCGAGCAGGTTGCCAAAGATGGTCGAGGCCGTCGGCGCGACCCACCACTGACGCATCTTGCGCAGGCGGTCGAACACCTGGATATCCAGCAACTGGCCGAAGGCATAGGCGAGGAAACTAGCCACAGCGATGCGAAAGACGAACAGATTGAATTCGCCCAGCGTTGCCAGACCGCCGAACACGCCCTGATGGAACAGCACCGACACCACGTACGAAGCCACCAGCGCCGGCAGCATGACACGGGCGATCACCACGCGCGCAGCCTGTTTGCCGATCAGGCGCACGGTAAGGTCGGTGGCCAGAAAAATGAACGGAAAGCTGAACGCGCCCCAGGTGGTATGCCAGCCGAACAGGGTGATCGGCAGCTGCACCAGGTAGTTGCTGGCGATGATGATGAGAATGTGGAAGGCGATCAGGCCGGCCAGCACGGGCCGACTGACCGACGCGGGAATCAGGGTCATGTCTATGTCCTTTTTCATAGAGTGGGGTGAGGGAACCCACTGCCGCAGCCGACATGGCCGCGAGCGGCGCGCATTCTAGCCTGTTGTTGACTTCCGGGATAGGTTTTCCGACGAAGCTGCCGGTTTCGTGATCGAGCGTCTTTGCAGCCGGGCGATGGCTTTGAGCACCATTTCGCGGTTTTTTGCCGACTTCACCCAGCTCGGCAACCGGGCGAAGTAGGACCACTTGCTGGTGCTGTTCTCACGCAGCCGGGCAGCGATGAACTGCTCCTGCTCGTACAGATGCTCGGCGTTATAGGCCCAGATCGTGCCATGCCGGGTCTCTTCCTTGAGCGCCAGCTCCAGGCCGAAGAAGGGATCGATGGCATGGTCCACCGGCTCGGCACGGCTGAAGGTCAGTGTGACCTCGTTCTCGGCAGCGCAGTGTTGGCAGTTGGTTCGGCCGACGCTCGGCGCCTGGCTGGCCTCGTGGAAAATGCTGCAGAAGGTCACCCATTGCTGCCCGCAGGCACCGCACGGCCTGCGCCCGCTCCCCAACACGGGGCCACGCCAGGAATCATCGGCGGTCATCATCGCGTGCGTGCAGCTTGGGCAATGAAACGCCGCGCTCCAGTTCCGCCAATGCGGATTACCGATGATCAGTCCAGGCTGGCTGCATTGTGGACACAACGCCTCGATTTGCTCCGCCCAATGCAGAAGGTGAAAACCCTGATCGGTGTATCTGTCAGTCATGCGCGGCTCGCGGAGGGGAAATAAGGGCGTGCATTGTCATACAGATGAAGGTCACAGCAACCGGCCCTATCGCTCATTGAGCAGACGCCAGGCCCGCCGCAGGACCTGCACCGCTTCGACGATCTGCGCTTCGGGCACCGCTGCGAAGCCCAGCACCAGGCCGGCGCGTGCATCGCCCGGTTCGGTGCTGTGCTCCAGCCAGTAATCACTGAGCGCGTTCATCTCCACCCCGGCAGCCCGCGCGGCGCTGACCAGTTCGCGCTCGCGGGCCAGGCTGTCGACCCGCACGCTCAGGTGCAGCCCGGCTTCCACGCACGGCAATGGCGCGCAGCCTGGTATCGCCTGTGGCCAAGCCTCTACCAGGGCATCGCGACGCTGCCGCGCCGCCTGGCGCATGCGTCGTACATGACGCTGAAAATGCCCGGCAGCGATGAACTCAGCCATCACCGCCTGATTGCCGATCTCCGAATGGCGCATCTCCACCGCCTGGCGCTGGGCGAAGGCTTCCGCCAGAGCGGGCGGCAGCACCAGGTAGCCCAGGCGCAACGCCGGAAAGGCGATCTTGCAGAAGGTGCCGACGTACAGCACACGACCCTGTCGATCCAGCGCGGCCAAAGGCGCCAACGGCGTGCCGCTGTAGCGATACTCGCCATCGTAGTCGTCCTCGACGATCCAGCCGGCCTGGCGCTCGGCCCATTCCAGCAGCTCCAGGCGTCGCGCCAGCGACAGAGTCACGCCGGTCGGGTACTGGTGCGACGGCGTCACGTAGGCCAGGCGACAGCCCTCGATGGCAGACAGCGCTCTGGTATCCAGGCCCTCGCCATCGAGCGGTACGCCACGCAAATCGGCCCCGGCGGCGGCAAAGGCATGGGCAGCGGCGCGATAGCCGGGGTTCTCCACCGCCACCCGCTCACCGGGCCGCACCAGCAACTGCGCGCAGAGGCTGATGGCCTGCTGCGCGCCGCAAGTGATGACGATCTGCCGCGGATCACAGGCCAGCCCCCGGCCGTTACGCAGGTAAGCGGCGACCAGTTCGCGCAATGTGCGGTCGCCGGCCGGGTCACCATAACCCAGCCGGGCCGGCGACGGACGGCGCCAGAAGCGCGCCTGCAAGCGTGCCCAGGTCTCGAAGGGAAACAGGTCGAAAGCCGGCACGCCGATGCGAAAGGCTCGCGGCGCACCCGCCACCGGCATGGGCAAAGCCTGGCGCTGCAGCGCAGCGCTCGCAGCCGGAGCGCAATGAGGTGCTGGCATTGCCGGCCGCGCCAGGGCCAGGTCCGCCACATAAGTGCCATCGCCCACCCGACCTTCGATATAGCCCTCCGCGTAGAGCTGGTCGAAGGCGCGGGTCACCGTATTGCGCGAGATAGACAGCAGACTCGCCAGATCGCGGCTGGCCGGCAGACGCGTATTGCCTGGCAGGCGACCATCGAGAATACGCTCGCGCAGCGACTGGTAGAGCTGGCGCGCCAGGCCGGCGGCAGGGTCGAGGCGAATGCCGGAAAGGTCGACTGGCAGAGGTGGCGTAGCGGGCATGATTGGCTCCATGAAACTGCCTGAAAATGGATCTTACAGGGAACCAATATCCTGCCTAGCATGAGCCCATCACGCCAGGAGACGCACCATGTACCGCCCCGCCGCCTTCCGCCAGGACGACCTGGCCACCCTGCATGCACAGATCGATTCCAGTGGCCTGGCCGTACTGACCAGCGCTGGCGAACAGGGTCTGCAAGCCAGCCACCTGCCAGTGTTGCTGGAGCCGGGCGAAGGTGAGTTCGGCACGCTGTACGGCCACTTCGCCCGTGCCAACCCGCACTGGCGCGACCTCGCCAGCGGCGCCGAGGCGCTGTTGGTGTTCAGCGGCCCGGACGCCTACATCCACCCGGGCTGGTATCCGGCCAAAGCCGAGCACGGCAAGGTGGTGCCAACCTGGAACTATATCGCCGTGCACGCCTGGGGCCAGGCCGAGGTGTTCGAAGACCCCGAACGTCTGCTGCAACTGGTCAGCCGTCTGAGCGATCGCCATGAACGCCAGCAGGCGCAGCCCTGGGCGACAAGCGATGCCCCCCGCGAGTACCTCGACGCCATGCTGCGCGCCATCGTTGGCTTCGCTCTGCCGATTCGCCGACTGGAGGGCAAATGGAAGCTCAGCCAGAACCGTTCGGCTGCCGATCAGGCTGGCGTACGCGCAGGGCTGAGCGCCTTGCGCGACGCACGCAGCCACGAACTCGCCGCCCGTATGTCCACCCTCGACTGACAGGAACACCGCCATGCTCGAAATCCGCCCGATCACCGCCGACGACCACGCCGCCTGGCTGCCGCTGTGGCACGGCTACCAGCGCTTCTACCAGGCCGAAATTGCCAGCGCGACCAGCGCACTGACCTGGCAGCGTTTCCTCGACCCGACCGAACCCATGCATGCCGCGCTTGCCTGGGTCGATGGCGCAGCCGTCGGCCTGGTGCACTTCATCTACCATCGCAGTTGCTGGACCGAGGGCGACTACTGCTACCTGCAGGACCTGTACGTGGCCGAGAACATCCGCGGCAGCGGCATCGGTCGGGCGCTGATCGAGCATGTCTACGCGCAGGCTCGGTCAGCCGGCGCCAGCCGCGTACACTGGCTGACTCAGGAAACCAACTACCGCGCACGCCAGCTCTACGACCGCATCGCCGACCGCACCGGCTTCATCCAGTACAGGAAGCTGTTTTGATGACACAGGACCTCAGCCACTGGCAACCTCGCCCGACGCCGGATCAGCGCACGCTTCAGGGCCGTTTCGTACGCCTGGAGGCCCTCGACGCCACACGCCACGGCGATGACCTGTGGGCCGCTCTGCAGGGACCGGACCCGGCACTGTGGGACTATCTGCCTTACGGCCCGTTCAACGAACGCAGCGCTTTCGATGCCTGGCTCACCGCAAATGCCGGCAGTCGCGATCCGCTGTTCTACACGGTGCTGGAGCAGGGCTCGGGTCGCGCCCTGGGGCTGTTCAGCTACCTGCGCATCACCCCGCAGGACGGTAGCATCGAGATCGGCCACGTGGTCTTCGGCGCGTCGATGCAGCGCACGCCAGGCGCTACCGAGGCGGTTTACCTGCTGGCTCGCCACGCCTTCGACGATCTCGGCTATCGCCGCCTGGAGTGGAAGTGCGACAACGCCAACACGCGTTCCAGGCGCGCCGCCGAGCGCTTCGGCTTCGTCCATGAAGGGCTCTTTCGCCAGCACATGGTGCGCAAGGGCAGAAACCGCGACACCGCCTGGTTCGCCATCATCGACGGCGAATGGCCCGCGCGCCGAGAGGCCTTCGAGCGCTGGCTGGCAGCCAACAACTTCGCCGCAGACGGCCAGCAGAAACAGCGCCTGGAAACCTTCAGGGCCTGATCAGGCGGTCGGCACCACGCGCTTGGCCGACTGGAAATGACGCTGCCAGTAGGCATTGTTGAGGCGGTCGATACGCACCTTGGTGCCGCGGCGTGGCGCGTGGACGAAGCGACCCTCACCGATGTAGATGGCGACGTGATCCACCGAGCGGCTGCGGATACGGAAGAACAGCAGATCGCCCGGCTGCAGGTCGCTGCGTTTCACCGTGGGCGCATCCACACGCGACAAGGCGCGTGAGGTGCGCGGCAGTTCGAGGTCATCCTGGGTCTTGAAGGCGTACTGCACCAGACCGCTGCAGTCGAAGCCGTGGCTCAGGCTGGTACCGCCCCAGCGATAGGGAGTGCCCAGCGCGCCGAGGGCGCGGTCGATCACTTCCCCGGCTGGTTTGGGCTTGGCCGCTTGCGAAGTGGCGGGAACGGTGTAGACGCGAAAGGTGGCGGAGGCTTGGGTACAGATTCCCAGTAAAAGAGCGCCTCCCAGGCAAAATGACATGAAAAACTTATTCAAACCCAGTGACCTTGGTAACTGGCCTTCAAGCGGAAACCTTACCCCCATCAAGGCCTTGCATCGGAGACGATGCTTCCTGCCCGTCCCGGTGACGGACTACCGAAGCGAACACCAGTTCATTTTTTCTGTTGATGACTGACGAACGGCAACCCGACCCAAGGCGTTCTCTGCTGACGCGCCTGGATTCATCTCATGTCGGTCAAGCAGACAGAGAATAGAGTTGCCGTCGCTCACGCCTCGCCGAGAAAGCGCAGGCCGGCCCCTTCGGCGTCCACGCGCATCACTTCCATCTTCAGAACTGGGGCGGGAAATGGCAGATCCTGCACCTGACCGGTGACCTCGGTGCCGACCGCCAGGGCGGCCATGTCCGGGTGTTTCACATAGACGCCGCTATCGGACAGGTCACGGGTCTGTGCCAGCAGCTCACCGAAGCTGGGGTGGCTGATCTTGATCCGGCACTTCATCGGGGTACGCACCTGCTGACGCTGGTTCGGCATGACAGCTCCATGGTTGGACAAGCGATTTCGCCTTTAATAGCGCATTAGCGCGCAGGCGCCCAGCGCGTGGCGGAAAAAAGGCGCCATCGAGGCGCCTTCCTTCATCATGCTCGGTGACGGCACGTCAGTACCATCTGTCCTCGCCGTCCGGACGATTCTTGAAGCGTTTCATGCTCCACATGTACTGGCTCGGGTAGGTGCGCACGTAGCGCGCCACCACATCACTCATGGCCGCCACACCTTCTTCGACATTCTCGCTGTACATGCCTTCCGGCGCCGCCTCGAGGATCACCTTGTAGCCACTGCCGTCAGGCAGGCGCAGCGCATGCAGGAACACGCCGACCGCCTTGCCGCCAGCCAGCATGCCGGGCACGAACTTGCTGGTCAGCGCAGTGGTGCCAAGGAACGGCACGAAAATGCCCGACGAACGGCTCGGCTCAGGGTCGGCCGGAATGCCCATGGCGCCGCCCTTGCGCACTTCCTTGATGACGCTGAGGATGCCTTCCTTGGTCGACGGCGCGACGCGGTTGCCCATCTGCACGCGCTGCTGCTGCAGCAGTTCATCAACGGCCTTGAGCTTGGGCGGGCGGTAGAAAATGATCGGTTTGCACTGGTTGCAGTAGAAGTGGTTGAGCACTTCCCAGTTGCCCAGATGGCTGGTGATGCCGACCACGCCCTTGCCGGAGGCCAGCGCCTGTTGCAGCACCTCCAGGCCTTCCACTTCGCGGACCAGAGCGAGGGATTTCTGTGCCGGCCAGATCCAGGCGCAGGCGCTTTCGGTCAGGGTCTTGCCGATGTCCTTGAGGCTCTGCCCAACCAGCTCGTCCAACTCTGACTCATTCAGCTTAGGGAAGCACTTGCTCAGGTTGATGCGCACTACGTCGCGTGAGCCGTTCGGTAATTTCCACATCAGCCAGCCAATGGCATTGCCCACGGCCTGCACGACACGCCAGGGCAGCAGTGCGAACAGGCGCAGAAAACCCACCACCAGGGCGCCCTTGAGTTTTTCCACAACAGACTCCAACCGCTCACAAAAGCGCCAATTGTAGCGTTGGGCGACCGCGCAGTCAGTAAAGGCTCGTCCGAAGCCGCTGCTGCAGGTCACGCTCGTAGGCTTCGACATCGAACTCGTCGTAGATGTGGCGGAAAATATCGCCAGCACTCGGCAGGCTGGCGCGCTCCACCTGGCGCGAGGCATCCCACAGCCCCGAGCGCGCCGCCGCCTTGGAGCACTGGAAGTAGCACGTCTCTATATGGATGCGCAGCACGCTACGCGGCAGCTTGCCCTGGGCACGGCCCAATTCGAGCAGCTCGGAATCGAGGGAAATCTCGGCGCGACCATTGACCCGCAGACTCTCGCCGACGCCCGGAATCAGGAACAACAGCGCCACCTGCGGGTTCAGGACGATGTTGCGTAGGCTGTCGATGCGGTTGTTGCCGGGGCGATCCGGCAGCAGCAGGGTCTGGTCGTCGAGTATGTGCACGAAGCCCGGCGCATCGCCACGCGGCGAACAATCCAGGCCATCCGGCCCGGCGCTGGCCAGCACCACGAAGGGCGAGGCCTGGATCAGCGCGCGGTAGGGTTCGATCAGTCGCGGCAGCTCCTTGCGCCGCGAGCGCTCGTGGCTGTCGCCGTATACGGCCTGCAGTTCGTCGAGGGTGGTGATGGTGATCATGAGCCCTTCAGTTGCGCGTAGCGGTCGCAGTCGGTGGTGTGGTCCATCACCATACCCGTGGCCTGCATGAAGGCATAGCAGATGGTCGGCCCGACGAAGTTGAAGCCGGCCTTGCGCAATGCCTTGCTCATCGCCTCGGCTTCGGGCGTCACCGCCAGCATCTGGCTGCGGTCGCTGAAATGGTTGATCTTCGGCGCGCCACCGACGAACGACCAGAGCCAGGTGACCGGGTCTTCCAACTTCAGCCAGGCCTGGGCGTTCTGCCGCACGGCCTTGAGCTTGAGGCGATTGCGGATGATGCCGGGGTCCTGCATCAGCACCTCGATCTCTTCATCAGTGAGACGGGCCAGACGCTCGGGATCGAAGCCGTGCAATACCTGCCGATAGCGCTCGCGCTTCTTCAGTACGGTGATCCACGACAGACCGGCCTGCGCGCCTTCGAGCAGCAGCATCTCGAACAGTTGGCGGGCATCGCGTTGCGGCACGCCCCATTCCTCGTCGTGGTAGGCCTGGTACAGCGGATCGTCGGTACACCAGAAGCAGCGGGGCATGGCAGCAAGCCTCGGTCAGGATGAAGCGGTGACTATAACCACGGCTGTATATAAATACAGCCATGACGAATGCCGCCTGCCCTTGCAGGCGCGAACTCATTCGCGAATCTGGACGGTGCGGTGCTATCCATCGCGAATGAATTCGCTCCTGCCTCAGCCACGCGCGCGCTAGCCGTACCCTGCGACCTGCGCCGAGTTTCGATATACTCCCCGGCTTTCCCTCGCAAGCCTCCACAGGTGATTTTTTCGTGAGCCAGAACAAGCCTGCCGTGCGCACCTTCCAGGACCTGATCCTGGCCCTGCAGAACTACTGGGCCGAGCAGGGCTGCGTGGTGCTGCAACCCTACGACATGGAAGTGGGCGCCGGCACCTTCCACACCGCCACCTTCCTGCGCGCCATCGGCCCGGAGACCTGGAACGCCGCCTACGTGCAGCCTTCGCGTCGCCCGACCGATGGCCGCTATGGCGAAAACCCCAACCGCCTGCAGCACTATTACCAGTTCCAGGTGGTCCTCAAGCCCAACCCGGAGAACTTCCAGGAGCTGTACCTGGGTTCGCTCAAGGCCATCGGCCTCGACCCGGAAGTGCACGACATCCGCTTCGTCGAGGACAACTGGGAATCGCCGACCCTCGGCGCCTGGGGCCTGGGCTGGGAAATCTGGCTCAACGGCATGGAAGTCACCCAGTTCACCTACTTCCAGCAGGTTGGTGGCATCGAGTGCTACCCGGTGACCGGCGAGATCACCTACGGCCTGGAGCGCCTGGCCATGTACCTGCAGGGCGTTGATTCGGTCTACGACCTGATCTGGACCGACGGCCCGTTCGGCACCGTGACCTACGGCGACGTGTTCCATCAGAACGAGGTGGAGCAGTCCACCTACAACTTCGAACACGCCAACGTCGAGAAGCTGTTCGAACTGTTCGACTTCTACGAGAGCGAAGCCAACCGCCTGATCGAGTTGGAGCTGCCGCTGCCGACCTACGAGATGGTGCTCAAGGCCTCGCACACCTTCAACCTGCTCGACGCCCGCCGCGCCATCTCGGTGACCGCGCGCCAGCAGTACATCCTGCGCGTACGCACCCTGGCGCGCGCCGTAGCGCAGAGCTACCTGCAGGCACGCGCCAAGCTCGGCTTCCCCATGGCCACCCCCGAACTGCGTGAAGAAGTACTGGCCAAGCTGGAGGCGCAAGCATGAGTGCACAAGATTTCCTGGTCGAACTGGGCACCGAAGAGCTGCCACCCAAAGCCCTGAAAAGCCTCGGTGAGGCCTTCCTCAAAGGCATCGAGAAAGGTCTCAAGACCGCCGGCCTGGGCTACACCGCCAGCCGCGTATACGCCGCGCCGCGCCGCCTGGCAGTGCTGATCGAGCAACTCGAAGAACAACAGGCCGACCGCAGCATGAACCTCGACGGCCCGCCCCTGCAGGCCGCCTTCGATGCCGACGGCAACCCGACCCAGGCCGCCTTGGGCTTCGCCCGCAAGTGCGGGGTGGATATCGCCGAGATTGACCGCAGCGGCCCGAAACTGCGCTTCGCCCAGCACATCCCCGGCCAGCCAGCGGTGAAGCTGCTGCCGACCATCGTGCAGGACTCGCTGAACGACCTGCCGATTCCCAAGCGCATGCGCTGGGCCGCCCGGCGCGACGAGTTCGTGCGCCCGACCCAGTGGCTGGTGATGCTGTTCGGCGACGCTGTGGTCGACTGCGAAATCCTCGCGCAGAAGGCCGATCGCGTGTCCCGTGGCCATCGCTTCCATGCCAACCGCGAAGTGCGCATCAGCAGCCCGGCGAACTACGCCGAAGACCTGCGCAGCGCCTATGTGCTGGCCGACTTCGCCGAGCGCCGCGAGATCATCAGCCGCCGCGTCGACGAACTGGCCGCCGCCGAGCAGGGCACGGCTATCGTGCCGCCAGCGCTGCTGGATGAAGTCACCGCCCTGGTCGAATGGCCGGTGCCGCTGGTCTGCTCGTTCGAGGAACGTTTCCTCGAAGTGCCGCAGGAGGCGCTGATCAGCACCATGCAGGACAACCAGAAGTACTTCTGCCTGCTCGATGCGAACGGCAAGCTGCTGCCGCGCTTCATCACAGTGGCCAACGTCGAGTCCAAGGACCCGGCGCAGATCGTCTCCGGCAACGAGAAGGTCGTGCGTCCGCGCCTTACCGACGCCGAGTTCTTCTTCAAGCAGGACAAGAAGCAGAAGCTCGAAGGCTTCAACCAGCGCCTGGCCAACGTGGTGTTTCAGGCCCAGCTCGGTTCGGTATTCGACAAGGCCCAGCGCGTCTCTGCCCTGGCCGGCTTCATCGCCCGCGAAGTCGGTGGCGACGCCCAGCGCGCCGCCCGTGCCGGCCTGCTGTCCAAATGCGACCTGGCCACCGAGATGGTCGGCGAATTCCCCGAGATGCAGGGCATCGCCGGTTACTACTACGCGCTCAACGACGGTGAGCCGCAAGATGTCGCCCTGGCCCTGAACGAGCAGTACATGCCGCGCGGTGCCGGCGCTGAGCTGCCGAGCACCCTGACCGGTGCCGCAGTGGCCGTGGCCGACAAGCTCGACACCCTGGTCGGCATCTTCGGCATCGGCATGCTGCCGACCGGCTCGAAGGACCCCTACGCCCTGCGCCGCGCCGCCCTCGGCGTGCTGCGCATCCTGATCGAGAAGGGCCTGGACCTGAACCTGGCCGCTGCAGTCGACTTCGCCGTCGCCCAGTACGCCGGCAAGATCAAGACCGACGGCCTGGCCGCCCAGGTGCTGGAGTTCATCTTCGATCGCCTGCGTGCGCGCTACGAGGACGAAGGCATTGAAGTCGCCGTGTACCAGGCCGTGCGTGCGGTCAATCCGACCTCGCCGCTGGACTTCGACCAGCGCGTGCAGGCCGTACAGGCCTTTCGCAAGCTGCCGCAGGCCGCTGCCCTGGCCGCCGCCAACAAGCGCGTGTCGAACCTGCTGAGCAAGGCCGAAGGTGGCGTCGCCGCCCAGGTCGAGGCGCACTACTTCGACAACCCCAGCGAGTTCGCCCTGCACGCCGCCATCCAGCAGGCCGACCATGCGGTACAACCGCTGGCCGCCGTCCGTCAGTACGACGAGGCGCTGGCCAAGCTGGCCAGCCTGCGCGAGCCGGTGGACGCCTTCTTCGAGGCGGTGCTGGTCAATGCCGAAGACGCGCGTGTGCGCGCCAACCGTTACGCCCTGCTGGCCCGTCTGCGCGGGCTGTTCCTCGGCGTTGCGGATATCTCGGTGCTGGGCTGACGCACAGCAGCGGCAAGCTACAAGCTTCAAGCGGCAAGCAGGCCGCTGTTGACTTGTAGCTTGCGGCTTGGAGCTTGCCGCTATGAAGTTACTCATCCTCGACCGCGACGGTGTCATCAACGAAGACTCCGACGCCTATATCAAGGCGCTCGACGAGTGGATTCCGATCCCGTCGTCGATCGCCGCCATTGCACGCCTGTCGCAAGCAGGCTGGACGGTGGCCGTGGCCACCAACCAGTCCGGCATCGCACGTGGCTATTACGACCTGGCGACCCTGGAGTCGATGCACGCGCGCCTGCGCCAGCTGGTGGCCGAGCAGGGCGGCGAAATCGGCCTGATCGTCCACTGCCCGCACGGGCCGGATGACGGCTGCGAGTGCCGCAAGCCAAAGGCTGGCATGCTCGAACAGATCGCTGCGCACTACGCCACGGATCTGAAAGGAATCTGGTTCGTCGGCGACAGCAGCGGTGACCTGCAGGCTGCACTGGCCGTCGATTGTCAGCCTGTGCTGGTAAAAACCGGCAAGGGCGAACGTACCCTGGCCAAGCCGTTGCCGCCAGGAACCCTGGTATTCGACGATCTGGCGGCTGTCGCCGATCGACTGCTCTCATAAGGTGCGAAGCTTCATGGCGATCCTGCAGGCTTTAAGAGTCACGCTTTTCTACCTGCTGCTGTCGTCCAGCTCGTTCTTCTGGTGCCTGATCAGCCTGGTGGTCGCCCCCTTGCTGCCGTTCCGCCAACGCTACCGCTTCGTCGTCCAGGCCTGGTGCAGCTGCGCGGTGTGGCTGGCCAGGGTGATCGTCGGCATCCGCTATGAAGTGCGCGGGTTGGAGAATATCCCGCAGCGCCCCTGCGTGATCCTCGCCAACCACCAGAGCACCTGGGAGACCTTCTTCCTCTCCGCCTATTTCGAACCACTCAGCCAGGTGGTCAAGCGCGAGTTGCTACGCGTGCCGTTCTTTGGCTGGGGCATGGCGCTGCTCAAGCCCATCGCCATTGACCGCAGCAACCCCAAGGCTGCGCTCAAGCAACTGGCCAAGCAGGGCGATGAGCGCCTCAAGCAGGGCGCCTGGGTGCTGGTGTTTCCCGAAGGCACGCGCATTCCACCGGGGCAGATCGGCAAGTTCTCCCGTGGCGGCACGGCACTGGCGGTGAATGCCGGCCTGCCAGTGCTGCCCATCGCGCACAACGCCGGCGAATTCTGGCCCAAGGCCGGCTGGGGCAAGCGCTCGGGCACCATCGAAGTGATCATCGGCGCACCGATGTATGCCGAAGGCGAGGGGCCTCGTGCCATTGCCGAACTCAACGAGCGCGCCTTCCAGTGGGTCTGCCAGCAGCAGACCGAACTGCGCGGTGAAGAGCCTCAGCTGAGCCGCCTGGGCGAAATGGCCTGATCTGTGGATAAGCTGTGCATCAAATACAATCAAAGCGCCATCACTGATTTTATCTAGCTGATTTTTAAGGCGAAATAGCCGTGCTAGGAAAAATCCTCAACAGGGTATAAGTTGTCGCGTGGCGCTTCTGTCGAGAACCCAACGGGGCTCACCTCCGCCGAGGTACGTATGCCAGAACGCATCAGCCCCCGGCACGCATTGATATAAGCCTCGACGCGCGCACAGTCTCGCTCGCGACGATGGCCGATGATTGGATCAGTAAAGGGAATTCACTGCCATGCCGTCGATCTACCAGCTCAAACCCGCCTTCCAGAACCTGCTGCGCCCCGGTGTCGAGCGTTTGTATGCGCGCGGCGTCACCGCCAACCAGGTGACCCTGGCCGCCGCGCTCGTCTCGGTGCTGCTCGGCGCCCTGCTCGCCGCCTTTAGCCATATCATCTGGCTGTTCGCACTGATTCCTGTGTGGATGCTGCTGCGCATGGCGCTCAATGCCGTCGACGGCATGCTCGCGCGCGAGTTCGGCCAGCAGTCGAAGCTCGGCGCCTACCTCAACGAGCTCTGCGACGTGATTGCCGACAGCGCCCTGTATCTGCCCTTCGCCCTGCTGCCTGGCGTCTCGCCGCTGCTGGTGGTCCTGGTGGTGGTGATGGCCGTGATCAGCGAATACGCCGGCGTGCTCGGGCCCATGGTCGGCGCCTCCCGCCGCTATGACGGGCCGATGGGCAAGAGCGACCGCGCCTTCTGCTTCGGTGTGATCGGTGCAGGCGTCGCCACGGGCCTGCTGCCTGTCTTGTGGATCAACCTGGCGCTGGCGCTGATCCTCGCCCTGCTGCTCTATACCCTCTACAACCGCGTTCGCCTCGGGCTGGCCGAAACGGCCTGACCCATTCAAGGAATAAGGAGATTCCATGCGCCCCGTCCAACTGCATACCTTTGCCACCCACGACGGCGTCGAGCTGAGCTATCGCCACTGGCCGGCGACGGTGCCCGCAGACGGCTCTCGCCAGGCGGTGGTGCTGTTCCATCGCGGCCATGAGCATGGCGGGCGCATGGCCCATCTGGTGGACGAGCTGGAGCTGCCGCACTGCGACTTCTTCGCCTGGGATGCCCGTGGCCATGGCCTCTCGCCTGGCGCGCGCGGCGACAGCCCGAGCTTCGCCACCAGCGTGCGCGACGTGCAGACCTTTATCGAGCATATCGGCGCGCAACACGGCATCGCCGAAGAGGACCTGGCGGTGGTGGCGCAGAGCGTCGGCGCGGTGATCGTCTCCACCTGGGCCCATGACTACGCGCCCAAGGTGCGCTGCCTGGTGCTCGCCTCGCCGGCCTTCAAGGTCAAGCTCTACGTGCCCTTCGCCCGACCCGGCCTGAAACTGCTGCATGCCTGGCGCGGCAATTTCTTCGTCAACAGCTACGTGAAGGCGAGGTTCCTCAGCCACGATCCCGAGCGCATCGCCTCTTTCGAAAACGACGCGCTGATCGCCCGGCCAATCTCGGTGACCATGCTGCTCGGCCTGTACGAGGCGGCCGAGCGCGTCGTCGCCGACGCTCAGGCGATTCAGGTTCCGACCCAGCTGCTGATCTCCGGCGCCGACTTCGTCGTCCATCGCAAACCGCAGGAAGACTTCTTCGAGCGCCTCGGCAGCCTGCGCAAGGAAAAGCACCTGCTGCCCGGCTTCTTCCACGACACTCTTGGCGAGCGCGACCGCGCCCATGCCCTGAGCCGCGCGCGGCGTTTCATCCTGCGCAACTTCGAGGAGCCGGTGACGCGCCCCTCGCTGCTCGATGCTGATCGCCTGGGCGCCACCTGCGCCGAAGCCGAGGAACTGGCCGCGCCACTGCCGAGAAACTCGCTGCGCGACCTCTACTGGCGCGCCACCCGTGCCGGCATGCGCCTGGGCAGCACGCTGTCGGCCGGGGTGAAACTGGGCTTCGACACCGGCTTCGATTCCGGCAGTACGCTCGATTATGTCTACCGCAACCAACCGACCGGCAAGGGCGCACTGGGCCGGCTGATCGATGCGAACTACCTGGATTCCATCGGCTGGCGTGGCATCCGCCAACGCAAGCTGCACGCCGAAGAGTTGTTGCGCCTGGCCATGGCCCGGCTGCGCGAGACGGGCAGGGCGGTGCGCATCGTCGATATCGCCGCCGGCCACGGCCGCTACATCCTCGAATCGCTGGAGGGCCAGCAGCAGCGCCCCGATTCGATCCTGCTGCGCGACTATAGCGACATCAACGTGCGTGACGGCAACGCGCTGATCGAGCAGAAGGGCCTGGGCGACATTGCCCGCTTCGGACCATCGTGCCGTACTGGTCGATCGACCTGCTCTACGGCCTGTCCTTCCTGCTGCCAGCCTGCCGCCGCGAAATGGATCGCCACGCCCTGCGCCTGCTCGCCGCGCAGGTCATCTGCGTGGCCTGCTTCCTGCTCTGGCCGCTGCGCTTCACCTTCGAGCGGCCGCCGCTGGACGGCACCTTCGGCCTGATGTTCGACGTACTGATGGGCTTCGACAAACCCTTCAACCAGGCGCCTTCGCTGCATATCACCCTGCTGGTGATCATCTGGGCGATGTTCGCCAATCACACCCGCGGGCTGTTCTGGCGTGGCCTGCTGCACGGGTGGATGGCGCTGATCGGCATCTCCGTGCTGACCACCTGGCAGCATCACTTCATCGACCTGCCCACCGGGGCGCTGGCGGGCTTCTTCTGCCTGTGGCTGCTGCCGCTGCAGGGCGATACGCCGCTGAAGCAGATGCGCCTGGCCAGCGATCCCCGGCGTTGGCGCCTGGCGCTGCGCTATGGGCTTGGCGCAACGCTATGCGCCGTGCTGGCAGTCAAGCTGGGCGGCGCCTGGCTGTGGCTGTTCTGGCCGTTCGTTGCCCTGGTCATGGTCGCGCTCAACTACCTGCTGTTCGGCGCTGGCGGCTTCCAGAAGCAGGCCGACGGGCGCCTCAGCCCGGCCGCGACGGTGTTGCTCGCACCCTATCTGCTCGGTGCCTGGATCAATTCAAGGCTATGGACATACCGCCAGCCAGCGCCGAGCCAGGTCGTGGAGGGCATCGACCTCGGCCGCCTGCCGGGCCCGGGTGATCTCGATGGCTACGCCGCCGTGGTCGATCTGTGCGCCGAACTGCCGCTGCTGCACACACCGAGCGCCTACTGCAGCCTGCCCTCGCTGGACCTGGTGGCGCCCGATGCGCTGACCTGCCAGCGCGCCGCCGAGGCCATCGAACGCCTGCGCCAGAGCGGCCCGCTGTTGGTGTGCTGCGCCCTGGGTTATTCGCGCAGTGCCACAGCCGTGGCCGCCTGGCTGCTACATAGCGGCCGCTGCCAGAGCGTCGAGTCCGCCGTAGAGCTGATCCGCCAGGCGCGGCCACAGGTCGTGCTCGGGCCACAGCATCTGGCTGCGCTGCAGGCCATGCTCGACGTGGGCGCTGAACTGGAGGTCGCCCATGCAGGCTGATCTGCTATTGGTTGCGGCCTTTTTGCGCCGTGGGCGCAGCCTCGATCACTTTTCCAGCGCGCTGAGTCTGGTCGCCGTGGCTTTCGGCCTGGCGCCTTGGCTCGGCTCCCCGCCAAGTCTGATGTTGGCGCTCATCTGCGCAGCGCTGCTGATTGCCGGCCTGGCCGAGAAATACTGGGCGCTGCGCGTAGCGCTGGATGCCGAACTGTTTCAGCGCCTGGCCGAATCCGGCGAACAGCTCGACAGCCAGACTCACGCCCTGGATCAGGCGCTACAGAATCTGGGCCTGCAGAATGCGCAGCAGCCTGGCCGCGACTGGAGCCTGCGCGCTCAGGGTGCGCTCGGCCTGCTGCGCAAACAGGCGCTGTGTCTGCTGCTGCAGGTCGCAATCGTTGTGCTCGGAATCTTCATCGTTTTCGCTTAAGGAGTCGCCATGCTCGCTGCATTGACCGCTTTCGCCATCACCTCGGCAGCTCGCCTGCTGACCGGTGCCCGAGCCCTGTGGCTTGGCAGCACCGCGCAGGCGACGCAACGCCTGTACTACGCCAACCACAGCAGCCATGGCGATTTCGTCCTGCTCTGGGCGTCGCTGCCGCCGGAACTGCGCAAACGTACCCGGCCGGTGGCCGGCGCCGACTACTGGCAGAAGCCGGGCGTGCGCAGCTTCCTGATCAATAACGTATTCAACGGCGTGCTGGTCGACCGCGAGCGCAAGGAAGGCGCCAACCCACTGCAGGCGATGCTCGATGCGCTGGATGGCGGCGACTCGCTGATCATCTTCCCCGAGGGCACGCGCAACCTCGGCGACGAACCGCTGCTGCCGTTCAAGAGTGGTCTCTATCACCTGGCCCAGGCACGCCCCGACGTGGAGCTGGTACCGGTGTGGATCGCCAACCTGAATCGGGTGATGCCCAAGGGCCGCGCGCTGCCGCTGCCGCTGCTGTGCACCCTGAGCTTCGGCGCCGCGCTGGAACGCATCGAGGGGGAGGGCAAGGACGCCTTCCTGGAACGCGCACGTAACGCCCTGCTGGCACTGGCACCCGAGGAGGCCTGAGATGGATCGCAATACCCTGCTGCTGTTCGCCGGTATCGGTGCCCTGCTCCTGCTGGCCAGTCTGGTCGGCTTCGTTCTCAAGCGGCGCAGTGGCGATCGCCCCAACCCGGTGATCGACAACCTCAACGCGCGGATCAACGCCTGGTGGGTGATGGTGCTGGTAATCGGCATCGCCTTCCTGTTCGGCAACATCGGCGTAGTCGTGCTGTTCTACTTCGTGTCCTTCTACGCCCTGCGCGAATTCATGACGCTGACACCGACCCGGCGCAGCGACTATCCGGCGCTGGTGGCGGCCTTCTATTTCGCCCTGCCGATGCAGTACCTGCTGATCGCCCTGGATTGGTACGGCCTGTTCGCCATCTTCATCCCGGTCTACCTGTTCCTCCTGCTGCCGATCCTCGCCTCGCTGGGCGGTGATACCACGCGCTACCTCGAACGCGCGGCCAAGGTGCAATGGGGCTTGATGATCGCCGTGTACTGCATCTCCTCGGTACCGGCGCTGCTGACCCTGGACATCCCCGGCTACGAGGGGCGCAACCTGCTGCTGATCGCCTGGCTGATCATCGTTGTGCAGCTCTCCGACGTGCTGCAGTACGTATGCGGCAAGCTGTTCGGCAAGCATAAGATCGCGCCCAACCTGTCACCGTCGAAAACCGTGGAAGGCTTTATCGGCGGCGTGGCCCTGGCAACGCTGATCGGCGCCACCCTGTGCTGGATCACCCCCTTCGCCTTCTGGCAGGCCGCGCTGTTCGCCCTGCTGGTGTGCCTGCTCGGCTTCGCCGGCGGCCTGGTGATGTCGGCGATCAAGCGCGACCGCGGCGTGAAGGACTGGGGCCATATGATCGAGGGCCACGGCGGTATGCTCGACCGTCTCGACTCGGTGTGCTTCGCCGCCCCGGTGTTCTTCCATATGGTGCGTTACTGGTGGGCCTGAGCCTAGGCCAGCACGGGGATTGTGGATTGCACTAGAGTCAATTCAGACCAGAAAACAAGAAGGCTGACATGATCGCCCACACCCAGACACTGTTCGGAGCCGTCGCACTGGTCGCAGTGATCATGGGCAGCTGTCTGATCCTGGTCGGCCAGCTGCGTCATCGCGACGGCATGCTCACCACCGGGTTGGGCATGCTATCCCATGCACTGGCCTATATCGGCTTTACCCTGTTCGGGCTGGCTTCGATGTGGCTGACCTATGTACTGGCCAACACGCTGCTGTCCACGGCTCTGGCGTTCTACACCGTCAGCCTGCCGCTGATCCACGGCAGGCGCCCGCCCTGGCGGCTGGCCTTCGCCTTCCCGCTGCTGCTGGGCTTCCTGCTCAGCCTGCTGATCGATACCCAGGAACCCCGACAACTGGTGGCCTGCCTGCTGCTGTTCAGCCAATGTCTGGTGATTCTGCACCTGAGCCGCCTCCATGCCGTGCTCGGCGGGCGCGCCCACCGAATCCTGATGATCGGTGCAGGCATCAGCCTGTTCGGCCTGGGTATTCGCGTGGTGGTCATCCTCAGCGGCGCGCCGGCGGAGATGCACTACGACGTCAGCAACCTGAAACAGACGGTATCGGTCGCCCTCGGCGCCGCCACCATCATCATGTTCTCCTTCGGCCTGGTGCTGCTGTCGCGCGAGCGCATCGAATCGGAGCTGCGCCAGACCGCCCTGCGCGACACGCTTACCGGATTGCCCAATCGCCTGGCGATACTCGAACAACTCACCGATGAGCTGGAGCGCGCCCGCCGCCAGCACACGCCGCTGTCCATCGCCATGCTCGATCTGGATCACTTCAAGCAGATCAACGACAGCCACGGCCATCTTGTCGGCGATGCCGTGCTCAGGCACTGCGCGGACCATCTGCAGCAACGGCTGCGGCGTAATGACAGCATCGGCCGTTATGGTGGTGAGGAATTCCTGCTGATCCTGCCCGGCACCGACGCCAGCGGCGCGCTGGAGCTGGTCGATCAGCTTCGCCAATCCCTGACCCAGCACCCGGCACAGATTGACGACAGGCACATCGCCTTGAGCTTTAGCGCCGGTGTTTACGGCAGCACCAGCTCCGTCGCCGAGGACATCACCGCCATGCTGCTCAAGGCCGACACCGCGCTCTATCGCGCCAAGCACGCCGGGCGTAATACACAGGTTCTGGCCACGGCGGACTGATAGGAGGGGCTCGGATTACTAGCAGACCTGAGTCATGCCTGGCTACCAGCGTTCAACGTCGCCCGCCTTTTCTGCAGGCAACAAAAAACCCGCCGAAGCGGGTTTTTTAAGACCTTCCGACATCCTGTCGTTTGCCTTCCTGGCGCGGTCTGTCTTCCGTGACTCGGGACATCCAGTTCCCGGTAGGTGTGAGTAGATTAACCAGCCCACGGACGCGGCGGGAGAGGTCCGTTGCGCTTCGGCATGTAAGCCTTTTGCCATAGCGGCACTCGCGAAAAACCATGATCTGAGCCTGACGCTAATCAGAAGGCAGCTTTACTCGTCCACAAACACGCCACATAGATCGATCACGAATCGCGCAGGTTGCGCCTCTCCTGCCGCTACGACGATAAGTACCGAACGATTGATCATCAGAAGTCCAGATTCGACACCGCCAGAGCGTTGGACTCGATGAAGTCGCGGCGCGGCTCCACGGCATCGCCCATCAGAGTGTTGAAGATCTGGTCTGCAGCGATGGCGTCCTCGATGGTCACCTTGAGCATGCGGCGCACTTCCGGGTCCATGGTGGTTTCCCACAGTTGATCCGGATTCATTTCGCCGAGACCTTTGTATCGCTGCACGCTGTGACGCTTGGTGCTTTCGTGCATCAGCCAGTCCAGCGCTTCCTTGAAGGTGCTCACAGGCTTCTTGCGCTCGCCACGCTGCACGTAGGCGCCTTCTTCCAGCAGGTTGTTCAGCTGATCGCCAAGCGTAGTGACGGTCTTGTAATCATTGCTGGCGAAGAAGTCGCGGTTGAAGGTGGTGTAGCTGGACAGGCCGTGCGCCTTGACCTCAACCTCGGGCAGCCAAACATGGCGTTCGCGGTCTTCGCGAAGACTGGCGGTGTAGGTCTGGCCAGACTTCTCCATCGCCTTCAGGCGCGTGCTGAAGCGCTCCAGCCAGGCCTGCATGCCGGCATGGTCGGCCAGTTGCTCGAGGCCGATGCTTGGCAGGTAGACGAAGTGCTCGGTAATTTCCTTGGGGTATACGCGCGACAGGCGATCCAGGGTCTTCATCACACGGCGGTATTCGCCGACCAGCTTCTCCAGCGCGCCGCCGGAAAGGCCCGGAGCGTTCTCGTTGACATGCAGGCTGGCGTCTTCCAGGGCTGACTGGGTCATGTATTCGTCCATGGCCTCGTCATCCTTGATGTACTGCTCCTGCTTGCCTTTCTTGACCTTGTACAGCGGCGGCTGGGCGATGTAGACGTAGCCACGCTCGATCAACTCCGGCAACTGACGGAAGAAGAAGGTCAGCAGCAGGGTACGGATGTGCGAACCGTCGACGTCAGCATCGGTCATGATGATGATGTTGTGGTAACGCAGCTTGTCGATGTTGTACTCCTCACGCCCGATGCCGCAGCCCAGCGCGGTGATCAACGTGCCTACTTCCTGGGAGGAGAGCATCTTGTCGAAGCGCGCCTTCTCGACGTTGAGGATCTTGCCCTTGAGCGGCAGGATCGCCTGGGTCTTGCGGTTACGGCCCTGCTTGGCAGAACCGCCCGCGGAGTCACCCTCCACTATGTAGAGTTCGGACAGCGCCGGGTCTTTTTCCTGGCAGTCGGCCAGTTTGCCGGGCAGGCCGGCGATGTCCAGAGCACCCTTGCGGCGGGTCATCTCGCGCGCCTTGCGCGCTGCTTCCCGGGCGCGGGCGGCATCGATCATCTTGCCGACAACGGCCTTGGCTTCGTTCGGGTTTTCCAGCAGGAAGTCGGCGAAATACTTGCCCATTTCCTGCTCGACCGCGGTTTTCACTTCGCTGGAAACCAGCTTGTCCTTGGTCTGCGAGCTGAATTTCGGGTCCGGCACCTTCACCGAGATGATCGCGGTCAGGCCTTCACGGGCATCGTCACCGGTGGTGGCGACCTTGAACTTCTTCGCAAGGCCTTCCTGCTCGATGTAGTTGTTCAGGTGGCGGGTGAGGGCGGAGCGGAAGCCCGCCAGGTGGGTACCACCGTCACGTTGGGGAATGTTGTTGGTGAAGCAGAGGATGTTTTCGTTGAAGCTGTCGTTCCACTGCAGGGCCACTTCCACGCCAACGCCGTCTTCCTCGCGCTGGATATTGAAGTGGAACACCTGATTCACCACGGTCTTGTTGGTGTTGAGGAACTCGACGAAGGCCTTCAGACCACCCTCGTACTTGAACAGTTCTTCCTTGCCGGTGCGCTCGTCACGCAGCAGGATGCCCACGCCGGAGTTGAGGAAGGACAGCTCACGCAGCCGCTTGGCCAGGATGTCCCAGCTGAAGTGGATATTGGCGAAGGTCTCTTCGGACGGCTTGAAGTGGATCTGCGTGCCGGTGCCGTCGGTGTCGCCGACAGCGGTCAGGGGCGCTTGCGGTACACCATGAACGTAGGTCTGTTCCCAGATCTTGCCGCTACGGCGAATGGTCAGCACCAGCTCCTTGGAGAGGGCGTTAACCACCGAGACACCCACGCCGTGCAGGCCGCCGGACACCTTGTAGCTGTTGTCATCGAACTTACCGCCGGCGTGCAGCACGGTCATGATGACCTCGGCTGCCGAGACGCCTTCTTCCTTGTGCATGTCGACCGGGATGCCACGGCCGTTGTCACGCACGCTGATCGACTCATCCGGGTGAATAGTGATGGTGATTTCGCTGCAGTAGCCCGCTAGCGCTTCGTCGATCGAGTTATCGACCACCTCAAACACCATGTGGTGCAGACCGCTACCATCGTCAGTGTCACCGATGTACATCCCGGGACGTTTGCGTACGGCGTCCAGTCCTTTCAGCACCTTGATGCTGGAGGAATCGTACGTTTGGTTCTCGCTCATGCCTTCACTCCCGATGCTCGATGGTCTGGGTGATACGGCCATGTTCCACGTGGAACATGGCAACCGGCGTATCCGTCTGCCAGACTTCGCTCAACAATTCATGGTCCACACAGGTGATGAATACCTGGCAGTGCAAATCTTCCAGCAACCGGCACAGTGCCTGACGATGCTGTTCATCCAGCTCCGACGGTAGGTCGTCCACCAGATAGATACATTGTCCACGCTTGGCTTCATTCACCAGGTGGCCCTGGGCGATGCGTAATGCACACACCACCAACTTCTGTTGTCCTCGCGACAGGATTTCCGCCGCGTTATGCCCCGCCAGCCGCAGCCGCAAATCGGCACGCTGCGGTCCAGCCTGGGTATGACCCAGTTGCTGATCGCGGAGCAGGGTAGAGGCGAGCACTTCGCTCAGCTCACGGTCCTTGTCCCAGCCGCGGTAATAACTCAGCGTCAAGCCTTCCAGTTGCAGCAGCTCACCAAGGGTGCGCTCGAATACCGGCTTCAGAGCCTGAATGTAGGCTCGCCGATAAGTATCGATTTCCTCGCTCGCGCTGCACAATTCGCGGTCCCACGCGGCCTGCGAAGCACCGTCAAGTGTACCATGTCGCAGCCACGAGTTACGCTGCCGCAGGGCTTTCTGCAGACGCTGCCAGGCGCCGAGAAAGCGATGTTCCACGTGGAACACACCCCAGTCGAGAAATTGCCTGCGAATCTTCGGCGCGCCTTCCAGCAAGCGGAAACTGTCCGGGTTGATAAGTTGCAACGGCAAGAGATCAGCGAGCTGCGCAGCGCTACGCGCATTCTGCCCATCGATACGAATCTGTAACTCACCCTGGCGATCACGTGAAATACCTAGGTTGCTCGAGCCGCCCTGGGCCAACAGCACCTGACCAAATACAGTGCAGGCTGGTTGTTCGTAATGGATGACGGGTTGCAGACGAGTGCTGCGGAAGGAGCGGGCGAGACCGAGCAGATGGATCGCTTCCAG
This sequence comes from Pseudomonas sp. UBA6323, assembly GCF_002439135.1. Taxonomy (NCBI): domain Bacteria; kingdom Pseudomonadati; phylum Pseudomonadota; class Gammaproteobacteria; order Pseudomonadales; family Pseudomonadaceae; genus Pseudomonas; species Pseudomonas sp. UBA6323. The sequence continues at coordinate 52,293 of NZ_DJSX01000007.1, forward strand.
CACGCTGGTCTTGCCGCTGCCGTTGGCGCCATAAAGAATGTTGATGCGTGGCGAAGGCTGCAATGACGCAGAATGCAAATTGCGTACGGCGGTTAGGGTGATGCGAGTCAGGGACATGAGCGGAGCCGGGGCGAAGAGGGCAAATGGTCTGCCTGAAACGAAATCAGCCTTGGCATGCTACGGAATGAAATCCGCAGCATGCCAAAGCTGATTGTGTTGACGCCGATTACCCGTTGAACAGCTATTACAGACGCATCGGCATAACGACGTAAGCCGAATCGTCATTATCGGCTTCCTGCAGCAGGGCACTGCTGTTGGAGTCGGAGAGAATCAGACGCACCTGCTCGGTACCCATCACACCCAATACGTCCAGCAGGTAGCTGACGTTGAAACCGATTTCCAGGCCGCTGCCGTTGTAGTCGACAACGATCTCTTCCTCGGCCTCTTCCTGCTCCGGGTTGTTGGCCTGGATTTTCAGCAAGCCGGCAGCCAGGGTCAGACGAATGCCACGATACTTTTCGTTGGAGAGAATCGCGGTACGGCTGAACGCTTCACGCAGGCCCTGACGATCCGCCAGTACCAGCTTGTCTCCACCACGCGGCAGCACACGCTCGTAGTCCGGGAACTTGCCGTCCACCAGCTTGGAGGTGAATGTGAATTCGCCAGTGTTGGCACGGATGTGGTGTTGCCCCAGCACAATGCTCACTTCGGCGTCCTGCTCTGTGAGCAGGCGAGCGAGCTCGAGGATACCTTTACGCGGCACGATGACCTGGTGCTTGCCGTCCTGCTGGATGGCCGCTTCCATGGAGCACATGGCCAGACGGTGCCCATCGGTGGCGACCGCGCGCAGCAGACCGCTTTGTACTTCCAGCAGCATGCCGTTGAGGTAGTAACGTACATCCTGCTGAGCCATGGCGAAGCTGGTGCGCTCGATCAGGCGACGCAGCTTGGCTTGCGGAAGGTTGAAGGTCAGCGAGCCCGGGCCTTCTTCCACGGTGGGGAAGTCATTGGCCGGCAGCGTCGACAGGGTGAAACGGCTGCGACCGGCCTTGACCAGCAGCTTCTGGTCATCGACGCGGATGTCGATCAGCGCATCGGATGGCAGGCTCTTGCAGATATCCATCAGCTTGCGCGCCGGCACGGTGATCTCGCCTGGCTCGGCAGCATCTTCCAGCGTGACGCGGCCAACCAGCTCGACTTCGAGATCGGTACCGGTCAGCGACAACTGCTGGCCTTCGACCACCAGCAGGACGTTGGACAGAACCGGCAGCGTCTGGCGTCGTTCCACGACACCGGCGACCAGTTGCAGAGGTTTCAACAGGGCTTCGCGTTGAATGGTGAAATGCATGGTCTAGTCCCTTGCCTCGTGGAGCTGCGATCAGGTTGTAAGCGTACGCAGCAGGTTCTTGTAGTCCTCGCGGATGTCCGCGTCGGATCCCCTAAGTTCAGCAATCTTACGGCAAGCGTGCAACACCGTGGTGTGATCACGACCGCCGAAGGCCACACCGATTTCCGGCAGGCTGTGATTGGTCAATTCCTTGGACAACGCCATGGCCACCTGACGCGGCCGGGCGATCGAGCGTGAACGACGCTTGGAAAGCAGATCGGTGATCTTGATCTTGTAGTACTCGGCAGTCGTGCGCTGAATGTTGTCGATGCTGACCAGCTTGTCCTGCAGGGCCAGCAGATCCTTGAGTGACTCGCGGATCAGCTCGATGGTGATGTCGCGGCCCATGAAATGCGAGTGAGCGATGACCCGTTTCAATGCGCCTTCCAGCTCACGTACGTTGGAACGAATACGCTGAGCGATAAAGAACGCAGCATCATGCGGCAGATCGACCTTGGCCTGGTCGGCCTTCTTCATCAGGATCGCAACACGAGTTTCCAGCTCGGGCGGCTCCACCGCCACGGTCAGGCCCCAGCCGAAGCGCGACTTCAGCCGCTCTTCCAGGCCTTCGATCTCCTTCGGATAGCGGTCGCTGGTGAGAATTACCTGCTGGCCGCCTTCGAGCAGTGCGTTGAAGGTATGGAAGAACTCCTCCTGGGAGCGCTCCTTCTTGGCGAAGAACTGGATGTCATCGATCAGCAGCGCATCCACCGAACGGTAGAAACGCTTGAACTCGTTGATGGCGTTGAGTTGTAACGCCTTGACCATATCGGCGACGAAGCGCTCGGAGTGCAGGTACACCACCTTGGCGTTTGGGTTCTTCGCCAGCAGGTGATTACCCACAGCGTGCATCAGGTGGGTCTTGCCCAGACCGACGCCGCCATACAGGAACAGCGGGTTGTAGCCGTGCTTGGGGTTGTCGGCCACCTGCCAGGCGGCGGCGCGCGCCAACTGGTTCGATTTACCCTCGACGAAGTTGTCGAAGGTAAAGGTGCGATTGAGGTAGCTGGTGTGCTTGAGCCCACCTTCGACCTGCACGGTACGTTCAGTACGAGGCGCCACGGCAGGTGTTGGTGGTTGCGGCGCCGAGCCGGCCATCGAATCGAAACTGGCTCGCGAGGGCTCCTCCTGCACCGGCGGAGGAACAGGCTTGCTTACCGCAGCGGCAGCCTGAACCTGAGCAGCACGCGCGGCAGCAGGCAACGGTGCAGTAGGCGCGACCCGCGCGGTGGCTGCACGCTTGCTACCTATTAATAAGGAGAGCGCAGGAACCAGACCACCAGCTCGCTCGCCAAGTAACTCGAGCAAACGGCTCAGGTACTTTTCGTTGACCCAGTCGAGTACGAAACGGTTAGGCGCATACACACGCAGCTCGTCGCCTTCGGCTTCGACCTGCAGAGGACGGATCCAGGTGTTGAATTGCTGGGCTGGCAATTCATCGCGCAGAAGCTCGACGCATTGCTGCCATAGTTCCACTGACACTGACTATCCCCTATCCAAGCGGCGGTGCAAAAAAACAGCCGTCATTGTAGCGGCCAACGTTCAAGTTATCCACACCACATGCGGCAGATGGCCAAGTAAAATCAAAGCCTTAGTTTCATTCATCAGATTTATCAATCGACGTCATGAACCTTGTGGATAAGCGCCCGATAAGCTTCTGCAAAACTCTGGGGATGAACGTGCGGATAACCCGGCTGTGGGTAAACCAGCATTCCATCCTCAGCTTGTAGGCAGGACGCGCACAGTAGAAGCACGCCTTTTGGACAGACTTATCCTTGGCGCTGGATCAGGGAGTACGCTGCGAACAGAGGGTTGTCCACAACCCATGGCAAGGCTAATCAACATAAACATAGAAAAGAGCTTTAAACCCTTTTCTTTCTTTCTATTTCTATCTGGCGAATAAGGTTGGTTGGAAATTGACCTACCGCGCGGCTTTCTCTAGAATTGCCGGTCTCTTTAAACCGGGGTCATTCCGACCCTAGTCGATCACCCAGGTAACGCACCATGAAACGCACTTTCCAACCCAGCACCATCAAGCGCGCTCGCACCCACGGTTTCCGTGCCCGCATGGCCACCAAGAACGGCCGTGCCGTCCTGTCGCGTCGTCGCGCCAAGGGCCGCAAGCGTCTGACTGTCTAATTCATCCAGACAGGTGGTGAGTCGAGGCTTCGGCCGGGAAAAGCGACTGCTGACTCCCCGGCATTTCAAGGCAGTCTTCGACTCCCCAAGCGGCAAAGCTCCGGGCAAAAGTGTCCTGCTGCTAGCGCGCGATAACCAGCTTGATCATCCCCGCCTAGGTCTGGTGATCGGCAAGAAGAGCGTCAAGCTCGCCGTCGAGCGCAACCGCATCAAGCGTCAAATCCGCGAATCCTTCCGCCTCAACCAAGACAATCTGGTGGGCTGGGATATCGTGGTGGTCGCCCGCAAAGGGCTAGGCGATCTGGAGAACGGCGAACTTGCTCAGCAGTTCGGCAAACTCTGGAAACGCCTGGCCCGAAGCCGGCCCAGTCGCGACGCAGACTTATCCCCCGGGACAAGCGACAATCCCCATGCGTAAAGCGGCTCTAGCCTGTATCCAGGTGTATCGCTACGCCATCAGTCCGCTGATGGCCAGTCATTGTCGCTTCTACCCCAGCTGTTCCTGCTATGCCTACGAAGCCATCGAGCAACATGGCTTCCTGCGTGGTGGCTGGCTGGCAGCCCGCCGTCTCGGTCGCTGCCACCCCTGGAATGCCGGCGGTTTCGATCCGGTTCCACCCGTAAAAACATCCCGTTCCCCTTCGATGGCCGAATAATCATGGATATCCAACGTTCGATCCTGATCGTCGCCCTGGCAGTCGTGTCCTACCTCATGGTCCTGCAATGGAACGAGGACTATGGCCAGGCTGCCCTGCCAGCCGAGGTTAGTACCTCGACCGCTGCGACGCCTTCCCTGCCCGATACGCCCGCGGCTACCGCCAGCACCGGCAACGACGACATCCCCACTGCCACGGCAGAGCCCACTGCAGCTGCCGTTGCACCGACCGCTGTAGCCAGCGACGAGCTGATCCGCGTCAAGACCGATGTCCTCGATCTGGCCATCGACCCGCGTGGTGGTGATATCGTGCAGCTGCGTCTGCCCCAGTACCCGCGTCGCCAGGACCGTCCGGACGTGCCGTTCCAGCTGTTCGACAACGGCAGCGAGCGCACCTACCTGGCGCAAAGCGGCCTGATCGGCCAGAACGCCCCGGACAAATCCAGCGGCCGTGCCCTGTGGTCCAGCGAGAAGCAGAGCTACGAAATGGCCGAAGGCCAGGACAGCCTGGTCGTCGATCTCACCTACAGCGAAAACGGCGTCAGCTATATCAAGCGCTACAGCTTCAAACGCGGCCTGAACCCGCAGTGCTCCGCGCGTGAGCAGGAGCTGAAGAAGCCCGGCTGCATCGATCCGTCGGCCTACCAGGTGGATGTGCGTTACCTGATCGACAACCAGAGCGATCAGGCCTGGAGCGGTAACCTGTTCGCCCAGCTCAAGCGTGACAATAGCGGTGACCCGTCCTCGACCACCGCCACCGGCACTGCCACCTACCTGGGTGCCGCGCTGTGGACCAGCGAAGAGCCTTATAAAAAGGTGTCGATGAAAGACATCGACAAGCAGTCCTTCAAGGAAACCGTGCAAGGAGGCTGGGTCGCCTGGCTGCAGCATTACTTCGTCACCGCCTGGGTGCCGAACAAGGACAGCACCAACCTGGTTCAAACCCGCAAGGACAGCCAGGGCAATTACATCGTCGGCTTCACCGGCCAATCCGTGCAGGTCGCTGCCGGTGCGCAGGGCGAAACCGGCGCAATCCTCTACGCCGGTCCCAAGCTGCAGGAACACCTGGGTACCCTGTCCCCTGGCTTGGAGCTGACCGTCGATTACGGCTTCCTGTGGTTCCTGGCCCAGCCGATCTTCTGGCTGCTGGAAGTGATCCACGGTGTGCTCGGTAACTGGGGTTGGTCGATCATCGTCCTGACGATCATCATCAAGCTGATCTTCTTCCCGCTCTCTGCGGCCAGCTACCGTTCGATGGCGCGCATGCGTGCCGTATCGCCGAAACTGCAGGCGCTGAAAGAGCAGCACGGTGACGATCGCCAGAAGATGTCCCAGGCGATGATGGAGCTGTACAAGAAAGAGAAGATCAATCCGCTGGGCGGCTGTCTGCCGATCCTGGTGCAGATGCCGGTATTCCTCGCCCTGTACTGGGTGCTGCTGGAATCCGTGGAGATGCGTCAGGCACCCTGGCTGCTGTGGATCACCGACCTGTCGATCAAGGATCCGTTCTTCATCCTGCCGATCATCATGGGCGCGACCATGTTCATCCAGCAGCAGCTCAACCCGACGCCGCCGGACCCCATGCAGGCCCGCGTGCTGAAGCTGATGCCGATCATCTTCACCTTCTTCTTCCTGTGGTTCCCTGCTGGTCTGGTGCTGTACTGGGTGGTCAACAACTGCCTGTCTATCGCCCAGCAGTGGTACATTACGCGCAAGATCGAGGCGGCAGCGAAACCGGCTAACGCCTGATTCGCCAAGGCTTTCAAGCATCAAGCAAACGCCCCATGATTGGGGCGTTTTGCTATCCGCCTCCCTGTAGGAGCGAATTCAGTCGCGATGGATTGCCCAGAGCACGATGATTTAACCCGTACAACTGCCCACCAGCCGCGAGTAGAACACCATGAACCATGCCCGAGACACCATCGCCGCCGTCGCCACCGCACAGGGTCGTGGCGGCGTGGGCATCGTACGGGTGTCCGGCCCGCTGGCCGGGCAACTGGCGCAGGCCATCTGCCGACGCGAGCTGAAACCCCGCTTCGCCCATCACGGCCCATTCTTCGCCGAGCATGAGCTGCCGCTGGACGAAGGCCTGGCTATCTACTTCCCTGGCCCGAACTCCTTCACCGGTGAAGACGTGCTGGAGTTGCAGGGTCATGGCGGCCCGGTGGTGCTCGACCTGCTGCTGCGTCGTTGCCTGGAATTGGGGGCGCGTCTGGCCCGGCCCGGTGAGTTCAGTGAGCGGGCCTTTCTCAATGACAAGCTCGACCTGGCCCAGGCCGAAGCCATCGCCGACCTGATCGAAGCCAGCTCCGAACAGGCCGCGCGCAATGCGCTGCGCTCACTGCAGGGCGAATTCTCCAAACGCGTGCATGCGCTGACCGAATCGCTGATCCAGTTACGTATCTATGTCGAAGCCGCCATCGACTTTCCCGAGGAAGAAATCGACTTTCTCGCCGATGGCCATGTGCTGAACCAGCTTGACGCCGTTCGCACCGACTTATCCACAGTGCTGCGCGAAGCCGGCCAGGGCGCTCTGCTGCGCGACGGCATGACCGTGGTTATCGCCGGTCGTCCTAATGCCGGCAAGTCCAGCCTGCTCAACGCTCTGGCCGGCCGTGAGGCGGCTATCGTTACCGATATCGCCGGCACCACCCGCGACGTGCTGCGCGAACATATCCACATCGACGGTATGCCTCTGCATGTGGTCGACACCGCCGGCCTGCGCGACACCGATGACCAGGTGGAGCGCATCGGTGTGGAGCGCGCGCTCAAGGCCATTAACGAGGCGGATCGCGTGCTGCTGGTGGTGGACTCCACCGCGCCGGAAGCTGCCGATCCTTTCGCCCTGTGGCCCGAATTCCTCGAACAGCGCCCGGACCCGGCGCGGGTCACCCTGATCCGCAACAAGGCGGATCTCTCCGGCGAGGCAGTGACACTAGAAACCAGCGCCGATGGTCATGTCACCCTCAGCCTCTCGGCCAAATCCGCAGACGGCCTGGAACTGCTGCGCGAGCACCTGAAAGCCTGCATGGGTTATCAACAGACCGCCGAGAGCGGCTTCAGCGCCCGCCGCCGCCACCTCGAAGCGCTGCACCAGGCCGAACAGTACCTTGAGCACGGACGTAACCAGCTCACCCTGATGGGCGCCGGCGAACTGCTCGCCGAAGATCTGCGCATGGCTCAGCAGGCCCTGGGCGAGATCACCGGCGCCTTCAGCAGCGATGACCTGCTCGGACGGATATTCTCCAGCTTCTGCATCGGCAAGTAGCGGGGCGTCCAAGCCGCTCAGGTGAAGCCGTGCTGCCTGGAGCGGACGACAACCAGCAGCGCCGCCAGCAACAGCACCAGGAGCGCGGGTGAAAAGGCGCCGACACCCAGACGCTCGAGCAGAACCCCACCGATGATGCCGCCACCGGCGATGGCCATGTTCCAGGCGGTCACCAGCATCGCCTGGGCGACATCGGCGGCCTGCCCCGCACTCTTGGCCAGCGCGGTCTGGAACAGCGTGGGTACGCCGCCAAAAGCCAGCCCCCAGATACCGACGGCGATATAGATCACCACCGTACTCTCGCCCCCGAGCGCCAATGCGCTGGCCGCGACGGCGAACAGCCAGGTGCAGGCCAGCGTCATGCGCCGCAGATGATGATCGATCAATACCCCGACGACCCAGATCCCCGCCAGCGATGCCAGGCCAAATACCAGCAGGACCAGATCGGTGCGCTCGACCATCCCCGCGGCCGCGAGAAACGGCGCGATATAGGTATAAAGAATGTTGTGGGCCAGGACAAAGGCCAGCACCACGAAAAGCACCGGGCGGATTCCCGGCAAACACAGCACGGCGCCAAGCTGCACACGGTTGCCTCGGGCCTGGCCGGCAAAGTCCGGAACGCGCCAGCTGACCCAGATCATCAGCAGCAAGGCCAGCGCGCTCATGATGCCGAAGCACGCGCGCCAGCCCACCAGCGCGCCCAGCCAGGTACCGGCCGGCACGCCAAGGGACAGTGCCAGAGGCGTTCCTACCATGGCCACCGCGATGGCGCGCCCCTTCTGTTGCTCCGGCACCATGCGCGCGGCATAGCCCGCCACCAACGCCCACAACAGCCCAGCCGAAACACCGGCGACGAGCCGCGCCACTAGCGTCAACGTAAAGCTTGTGGATAACGCCGTGACGGTATTGGCCAGGGCGAAGCCGGCAATGGCGGTCAGCAGCAGCGGCCTGCGGCGTACGCCCTGGGTGAGGATGATCAATGGAATCGCTGCCAGCAGCGAGCCGAGGGCATAGAGGGTAACGGTCTGGCCCACCCAGGCCTCGGAGACGGCCAGGCTCTGCGCCATCTGCGGCAACAGTCCGGCCGGCAGCGCTTCGGTAAGAATGGTGACAAATCCTCCCATAGCCAGTGCCAACAGCGCCCCCAAGGGAAAACGCTTGCCAGAATTCATCATGACAGCTCCATCGTTGCCTGTGGGTAACCAGGCGAATAGCCAGAACTGACTGAGCGCAGAGCAGAAGAAGAACAGCGCCGTACAGGGTAAGAAGTCGAAATCACAGCGAATCACCTTGTGTATGGATAACCGCTGCGACGATAAGAATTCACGTATTAGAGAAAAAGTGGGATAGATTTCCGATCAGTACGGAAATATAAGTCCGCAATCGAGGTAAGTGATGGACAGCCTGAACGGCTTCACGGTGTTCGTGCAGGTCGCCGAAACCCGCAGTTTCGTGGGCGCCGGCCGATTGCTCGGCGTTTCGGCCTCGGCCGTTGGCAAGAGTGTGGCCAGGCTCGAGGAGAAGCTCGGCGTGCGCCTCTTCCATCGCAGCACGCGCAGCGTCACCCTGACCGCGGAAGGCACGCTGTTCCTGGAACGCAGCCGGCGTATCCTCGCTGAGATAGAAGCAGCGGAGATGGAGCTGTCGCAGGCCTCCAGCGCGCCTCGAGGCCGTCTGCGAGTCAGCCTGCCGCTGGTCAGCTCGCTGGTTCTGCCGGTACTCGGCGAATTCATGGCGGCCTATCCCGATATCGAGCTGGATCTGGACTTCAGCGATCGCCTGGTGGATGTCATCGAGGAAGGTTTCGACGCTGTGGTTCGCACCGGCGAGCCCGGTGATTCGCGGCTGTCGGCACGCCGGCTGGGTACCTTCGAACTGATGCTGGTGGCCTCGCCGGCTTACCTGCAGCGGTGTGGCACACCGCTGCTACCCGCCGATCTAGCGCAGCATAGCTGCCTGCACTACCGCCTGCCCCATAGCGGCAAGCTGGAAACCTGGCCGTTGCAGCTGAGTGCCGGTGAAGCAGAGGTGCAACTGCCGGTCTCGATGATCTGCAACAACATCGAGACGCGGGTCTGCTTCGCTCGCCAAGGCCGCGGCATTGCCTGCCTGCCGGACTTCTCGGTCAACAGCTACCTGGCCAATGGCGAACTCTGTCGGGTGCTTCCAGAGCTCGCGCGACGCAGCAATGTCTTCAATATTCTCTGGCCAGCGAGCAAGCATCCCTCACCCAAGGTGCGTGCTCTCGTGGATTTTCTTAGCGCCAGGGTCTTCGCCGGCGGCGTATGAGCGCAGAACTGCCCATCCGTTCTGCGCTAATCCACAGGTCAAGATGAAGCGGATAAACTCTGTGGAAAACCTCACCTGAACCCTGCTTATAACCCGCTGACAAAACTGGGCGTAAACGGCCCTGTGGGTAACCACCACTTTCATCCACAATGGATCAGCAGGTTTCTCAATGGATCCAAGCAGGAACGACACAGGCTTATCATTCGCTGTACATCAGCAAACACTAGCGGTTCAAAGGGTTATCCACAAAATCGTAATGCTCTATACATAAACATAAAGAACAAGCTTTATAAAAATTCTCTCTTTCTATTCTTTATAAGCCTGAGCGCATTTTTCCCAGGGCTAAGGGTGATCAGGTCGAGGAGCAGGCTGAAAAGAAACGTGGCCAACCAGTTGGCTATTTTTTGTTCAGAAGGCTTCATTCAGAAGGCTTAAGTCCCTATACTTGCCGCCTTTCTTTCAGACCCCTTCTCAACAGGCACGAGGTGCGTGGTGGATTTCCCTTCCCGTTTTGACGTGATCGTGATCGGCGGCGGTCATGCCGGTACCGAGGCAGCTCTGGCTGCCGCACGCATGGGCGTGAAGACCCTGCTGCTCACCCATAATGTCGAGACCCTTGGCCAGATGAGCTGCAACCCGGCCATCGGCGGTATTGGCAAGAGCCACCTGGTCAAGGAAATCGATGCCCTCGGCGGGGCCATGGCCAGCGCTACCGACAAAGGCGGCATCCAGTTCCGCATTCTCAATAGCCGCAAGGGCCCGGCCGTACGTGCTACGCGCGCGCAGGCTGACCGCGTGCTGTACAAGGCAGCGGTACGCGAGATTCTGGAAAACCAGGCCAACCTGTGGATTTTTCAACAGGCAGCCGATGACCTGATTGTGGAAAACGAGCAGGTCAAAGGCGTGGTGACCCAGATGGGGCTCAGGTTCCATGCGGATTCCGTGGTGTTGACCACAGGCACCTTCCTCGGTGGACTTATCCACATTGGCATGCAGAACTACTCCGGCGGCCGTGCTGGTGATCCTCCCTCTATCGCCCTGGCCCACCGCCTGCGTGAACTGCCACTGCGTGTCGGCCGCCTGAAGACCGGCACGCCGCCGCGCATCGACGGCCGTTCGGTGGATTTCTCGGTGATGACCGAGCAGCCAGGCGACACCCCGACGCCGTTGATGTCCTTCCTCGGCAAGCGTGAGCATCAGCCCAAGCAGATCAGTTGCTGGATTACCCATACCAACGCGCGTACCCACGAGATCATCGCCGCCAACCTCGACCGGTCGCCGATGTACTCCGGTGTGATCGAAGGCGTTGGCCCGCGCTATTGCCCGTCGATCGAAGACAAGATCCACCGCTTCGCCGACAAGGACAGCCACCAGGTGTTCATCGAGCCGGAAGGCCTGACCACCCACGAGCTGTACCCCAACGGCATCTCCACCTCGCTGCCGTTCGACGTGCAGCTGCAGGTGGTGCGCAGCATTCGTGGTATGGAAAACGCACACATCATGCGCCCGGGCTACGCCATCGAATACGATTACTTCGACCCACGCGATCTCAAGTACAGCCTGGAGACCAAGGTCATCGGTGGCCTGTTCTTCGCGGGCCAGATCAACGGCACCACCGGCTACGAAGAGGCCGGTGCCCAGGGTCTGCTCGCGGGCTGCAACGCCGCCCTGCGTGCGCAGGGCAAAGACGCCTGGTGCCCGCGCCGTGACGAAGCCTACATCGGCGTGTTGGTCGACGACCTGATCACCCTGGGTACCCAGGAGCCATACCGCATGTTCACCTCGCGCGCCGAGTACCGGTTGATTCTGCGCGAGGACAACGCCGACCTGCGCCTGACCGAGAAAGGCCGCGAACTAGGTCTGGTGGATGACGAGCGCTGGGCGGCCTTCGAGGCCAAGCGCGAAGGCATCGTTCGGGAAGAGCAGCGCCTGAAAAGCACCTGGGTGCGTCCAGGTACGCCGCAGGGCGATGCGATCGCTGCACGTTTCGGTACGCCGCTGACCCACGAGTACAACCTGCTCAACCTGTTGGCGCGTCCGGAGATCGATTACGCCACCTTGGTCGAACTGACCGAGGCGTCGGTTGTGGATAATCAGGTCGCCGAGCAGGTCGAGATCAAGACCAAGTACGCCGGCTACATCGACCGCCAGCAGGACGAGATCGCCAAGCTGCGGGCCAGCGAGGACACCAAACTGCCGGAGGATCTGGACTACAGCGCCATTTCCGGACTGTCCAAGGAGATCCAGTTCAAGCTCGGCAACACTCGCCCGGCGACACTCGGCCAGGCCGGGCGCATCCCCGGCGTGACGCCGGCAGCGATTTCGCTGTTGCTGATTCACCTGAAAAAGCGCAGCGCCGGTCAGAAACTGGAGCAGAGCGCCTGATGTCGGTCACTCAGCGTCACGCCGAAGAACTGCTGCAAGGCGCCCGCGAACTCGGTATCGAGCTCAGCACCCAGCAGCAGGAACAGCTGCTCGCCTACCTAGGCCTGCTGATCAAGTGGAACAAGGCCTACAACCTCACCGCGGTGCGCGACCCCGACGAGATGGTGTCGCGCCATCTGCTCGACAGCCTGTCGGTGGTGCCGTTCGTGGCCGAGCGTGGGGATAACTGGCTGGACGTCGGCAGCGGTGGCGGCATGCCCGGTATTCCGCTGGCGATCATGTTCCCCGAGCGGCGCTTCACCCTGCTCGACTCCAACGGCAAGAAGACCCGTTTTCTCGTCCAGGTGAAGCTGGAGCTGAAACTCGGCAACCTCGAGGTTGTCCACAACCGCGTCGAAGCCTATCGACCCGAGCAGGCATTCGACGGCATCAGCTCGCGGGCTTTCAGCAGCCTCGAAGACTTCAGCAACTGGACGCGCCACCTGGGTAACGCCGACACCCACTGGCTGGCGATGAAGGGGGGGCATCCGGATGACGAGCTGCAGGCCCTGCCGGCGGACTTCCGTCTCAGTGCCACCCACGTGCTGCGGGTTCCCGGTTGCCAAGGCCAGCGCCATCTGTTGATACTGCGTTGCTCGGTCTAAGGGGGAAGGAAGATGGCCAAGGTATTCGCGATCGCCAATCAGAAAGGCGGCGTGGGCAAGACCACGACGTGCATCAACCTGGCCGCTTCTCTGGTGGCGACCAAGCGCCGCGTGCTGCTGATCGACCTCGACCCGCAGGGCAATGCGACCATGGGCAGCGGCGTCGACAAGCACGGCCTCGAACACTCGATCTACGACGTTCTGATTGGCGAGTGCGACCTGAGCCAGGCCATGCAGTTCTCCGAACACGGTGGCTATCAGCTGCTGCCGGCCAACCGTGACCTGACGGCCGCCGAAGTCGCGCTGCTGGAAATGAAAATGAAGGAGAGCCGCCTGCGTTACGCTCTGGCGCCGATCCGCGAGAATTACGACTACATCCTTATCGACTGCCCGCCGTCGCTGAACATGCTGACCATCAACGCCCTGGTCGCCGCCGATGGCGTGATCATCCCCATGCAGTGTGAGTACTACGCACTCGAGGGGCTTAGCGACCTGGTCAACAGCATCCAGCGCATCGGCCAGCTGCTCAATCCCAAGCTGCAGATCGAAGGTCTGCTGCGTACCATGTACGACCCGCGCATCAGCCTGACCAACGACGTCAGCGCCCAGCTCAAGCAGCACTTCGGCGACAAGCTGTATGACGCCGTGATCCCGCGCAATGTGCGCCTGGCCGAGGCGCCGAGCTTCGGCATGCCGGCGCTGGTCTACGACAAACAATCCCGTGGTGCCATCGCCTACCTGGCCTTGGCCGGCGAGCTGGTGCGCCGTCAGCGCGCCGCCGCGAAAACCGCTACCGCTTAAGGAACATCCGCATGGCTGCGAAGAAACGAGGTCTGGGTCGAGGTCTAGACGCCTTGCTCGGTGGCAACACCGTCGGCGCTCTGCAGGAAGAGGCCGCCCAGGTCGACACACGCGAGCTGCAATACGTGCCCCTGGAGCTGATCCAGCGCGGCAAGTACCAGCCGCGTCGTGACATGGACCAAACCGCTCTGGAAGAGCTCGCCGCTTCGATTCGTGCCCAGGGCGTGATGCAGCCCATCGTGCTGCGCCCCATTGGTGGTGGCCGCTTCGAGATCGTCGCCGGTGAACGTCGCTGGCGTGCCAGCCAGCTGGCCGGCCAGGACAAGATCCCGGCCATGGTCCGCGAGCTGCCCGACGAGGCCGCCATCGCCATGGCGCTGATCGAGAACATCCAGCGCGAGGACCTCAACCCGATCGAGGAAGCCGTGGCGCTGCAGCGTCTGCAGCAGGAGTTCGAGCTGACCCAGCAACAGGTCGCCGATGCCGTCGGCAAATCGCGCGTCACCATCACCAACCTGCTGCGCCTGATCGCCCTGCCGGACGAGATCAAGACCCTGCTTTCGCACGGTGATCTGGAAATGGGCCATGCCCGAGCGTTGCTGGGTTTACCCCCAGAACAACAGGTCGAAGCCGCGCGACATGTTGTCGCACGGGGTCTCACCGTTCGTCAGACCGAAGCGCTCGTGCGGCAATGGTTGAGTGCCAAACCCGCCCCGGTGAAAGCCAAGGCCGATCCGGACATCAGTCGTCTGGAGCAGAAGCTCGCAGAGCGTCTGGGCTCGCCCGTTCAGATCAAGCACGGTAGCAAGGGCAAAGGGCAGTTGGTGATTCGCTACAGCTCCCTCGACGAATTGCAGGGTGTATTGGCGCACATTCGTTGAAACAATTCCGTCTGTAGTCGTACTTCACTCCTACTACAGCACGGTTGATCCAGCGTAGGCTGGCCCATATACTCCCCGCGCAATTTTGTCGGCTATGTGCCGAGTTTCGGCGGCTTGCAGGGAGAGGTCGATGGGCATCCCCAGTAAGGCCCCGTTTCATCGTCAGCCAGGTTTTCCGATCCTGATCTTTCAGGCCATCGTGACGGCTGTGATCGCAGTGATTTTTGCCGTCAGTGGTGGATGGGTCGCGGCCTATTCGGCACTGCTGGGAGGGCTGATTGCCCTGCTGGCCAACGCGTATTTTGCATTCAAGGCCTTTCGTTACTTTGGCGCGCGTTCGGCCAAGGCCATCGTCCAGTCGATCTGGTCGGGGGCCATGGGTAAATGGATTATCACGGCAGTGCTGTTTGCACTGGCGTTCGTAGGGGTTGAACCACTGGAACCGATGCAGCTGTTCATCGGCTATCTGCTTGCCCTTCTGGCAGCAGCCTGTGCACCCCTGCTCATGAAAGTTTTCTGAAGCATTGGACCGTTTGAGGCGTTTATGGCTGATACCCCAGCAGAATATATCCAGCATCACCTGCAGAACCTGGTCTACGGCTCTCACCCGGATAAGGGCTGGATCATTGCCCAGACCCCGGAAGAGGTGAAGGCGATGGGCTTCTGGGCTGTCCATGTGGACACCCTGGGCTGGTCCCTGTTCATGGGTCTGATCTTCATCACCCTGTTCCGCATTGCCGCCAAGCGCGCCGTGACCGGTGTGCCGACCGGCCTGCAGAACATGGCCGAGATGTGCATCGAATTCGTCCAGGGCATCGTCAAGGACACCTTCCACGGCAAGAACCCGTTGGTCGCGCCGCTGGCCCTGACTATTTTCGTCTGGGTGTTCCTGATGAACAGCCTGAAGTGGATCCCGGTCGACTACATCCCCGGCCTGGCCCACGCCATGGGTCTGCCGTACTTCAAGATTGTCCCCACCGCTGACCCCAACGGTACCTTCGGTATCTCCCTGGGCGTATTCCTGCTGATCATCTTCTACAGCATCAAGGTCAAGGGCATCGGTGGCTTTACCAAGGAACTGTCGTTCACCCCGTTCAATCACTGGGCGCTGATTCCTTTCAACCTGTTCCTGGAAATCATCGGCCTGCTGACCAAGCCGCTGAGCCTGGCCCTGCGTCTGTTCGGCAACATGTATGCCGGTGAAGTGGTGTTTATCCTTATCGCGCTGCTGCCCTTCTACGTTCAGTGGGGTCTCAACGTGCCATGGGCTATCTTCCACATCCTGGTCATCCCGCTGCAGGCGTTCATTTTCATGGTGCTGACCGTGGTTTATCTGAGTGCTGCGCACGAAGATCACCACTGATCGACATCGAAAAACCCGAAAACCCCTAACTCGTAACCTTAACCTCTAAAAACTCTGGAGCTAACTATGGAACTCGTCTACATCGCCGCTGCCATCATGATCGGTCTGGGTGCCCTGGGTACCGGTATCGGCTTCGCCCTGCTGGGCGGCAAGCTGTTGGAATCCACCGCTCGCCAGCCTGAGCTGGGCCCGCAGCTGCAAACCAAGACCTTCCTGATGGCCGGTCTGCTCGACGCCGTTCCGATGATCGGCGTTGGTATCGCGATGTACCTGATCTTCGTTGTCGCGGGTTAAGAGTTCCTGAGTTCGAGGCAGCATGACGCGTGCTGCCTCTTCAGGCTTTTCTTCCCGGAACACGAGATAGCACGAGGTAAATCGCTGTGAACATTAACCTGACCCTGTTCGGTCAAACGATTGCCTTCGCTATTTTCGTCTGGTTCTGCATGAAGTTCGTATGGCCGCCGCTGACGCAGGCCATGCAGGAACGCCAGAAGAAAATCGCAGAAGGTCTGGATGCTGCCGGGCGCGCCGAGCGCGATCTGCAGTTGGCCCAGGAACGCGCGGCCCAGATGCTTCGTGAGACCAAAGAGCAAGCTGCCGAGATTCTCGATCGGGCGAACAAGACCGCCAACGCAATCGTCGAAGAAGCCAAGGCCCAGGCCCGCTCTGAAGGTGAAAAGCTGATCGCTGGCGCCAAAGCCGAAATCGATCTGGAAGTGAACCGTGCCAAGGATCAACTGCGTTCGCAGGTAGCAGCTCTGGCTGTCACCGGCGCCGAGCAGATCCTGCAGTCCTCCGTGGACGGCACTGCGCACAACGATCTGGTCGCAAAACTGGCCTCTCAACTCTAAGCGAGGCTCGCGATGATCAATACCAACACGCTCGCTCGGCCCTACGCGAAAGCCGCGTTTGAGTTTGCCAGTGCTGCACAGCAGGCCGATGCCTGGCTGAACATGCTGTCGCTGACCGCGGCTGCGGTGCAAACGCCGGCCATGGCCCAGCAGTTGGTCAACCCGGCGTTGACCGATGAGCAGAAAGTCAATGTGCTGGCGCAGATCTGTGCCGGTCACATCGACGCTTCGTTCAGCAACTTCCTGCGCTCGCTGGGTAGCAACGACCGACTGTCGCTGCTGCCGGTAGTACGCGAACAGTTCGCCGTGCTGAAGGCTGAAGCCGAACGCGCCCTCGATGTCGAGGTCGAGTCGGCTTTCGAGCTCAATACCGAGCAATTGCAAACTCTGGCTGCCGCCCTTTCCAAGCGGCTCGATCGCACCGTCCAGCCCAAGCCCGTGGTCAATCCCGCCCTGATCGGCGGCGTTGTCATTCGTGCAGGTGACCTGGTCATCGACGGTTCGGTCCGCGGCAAGCTGAACAAGCTGGCCGAAGCGTTGAAATCCTGATTTGAGGGAACTGGCATGCAGCAATTGAATCCTTCCGAAATTAGCGAAATCATCAAGCAGCGCATTGAGTCGCTTGATGTATCCGCTCAAGCCCGTAATGAAGGCACCATCGTCAGCGTTTCCGACGGTATCGTGCGCATCTACGGCCTCGCCGACGTGATGTACGGCGAGATGATCGAATTCCCTGGTGGCGTGTACGGCATGGCCCTGAACCTGGAGCAAGACTCCGTGGGTGCCGTGGTACTGGGTAGCTACCTGACCCTCGCCGAAGGCATGAGCGCCAAGTGCACCGGCCGCATCCTGGAAGTCCCGGTTGGTCCGGAACTGCTGGGTCGCGTCGTCGACGCACTGGGTAACCCGATCGATGGCAAAGGCCCGATCAACGCCGCCGCCAGCGACGCCGTTGAAAAGGTTGCGCCGGGCGTGATCTGGCGTAAGTCGGTCGACCAGCCGGTGCAGACCGGTTACAAGTCGGTCGATGCCATGATCCCGGTCGGCCGTGGCCAGCGCGAGCTGATCATCGGTGACCGTCAGATCGGTAAGACCGCTCTGGCTGTCGACGCCATCATCAACCAGAAAGACAGCGGCATCCGCTGCGTCTACGTTGCCATCGGTCAGAAGCAATCGACCATCGCCAACGTGGTACGCAAGCTGGAAGAAGCTGGCGCCCTGGCCAACACCATCGTGGTTGCAGCTTCGGCTTCCGAATCCGCTGCGCTGCAGTTCCTGGCTCCGTACGCCGGCTGCACCATGGGTGAATACTTCCGTGACCGCGGTGAAGACGCCCTGATCGTGTACGACGACCTGTCCAAGCAGGCCGTTGCCTACCGTCAGATCTCCCTGCTGCTGCGCCGTCCGCCAGGCCGTGAAGCCTATCCGGGCGACGTGTTCTATCTCCACAGCCGTCTGCTGGAGCGCGCTTCCCGCGTTTCCGAAGAGTACGTCGAGAAGTTCACCAATGGCGCCGTAACCGGCAAGACTGGCTCGCTGACCGCTCTGCCGATCATCGAAACCCAGGCTGGTGACGTTTCCGCGTTCGTTCCGACCAACGTGATCTCCATCACCGACGGTCAGATCTTCCTGGAATCGGCCATGTTCAACTCGGGCATCCGTCCGGCCGTCAACGCCGGTATCTCGGTATCCCGCGTAGGTGGCGCCGCTCAGACCAAGATCATCAAGAAGCTCTCCGGTGGTATCCGTACCGCTCTGGCTCAGTACCGTGAACTGGCGGCATTCGCCCAGTTCGCTTCTGACCTGGACGAAGCCACCCGCAAGCAGCTCGAGCATGGTCAGCGCGTAACCGAGCTGATGAAGCAGAAGCAGTATGCGCCGATGTCCATTGCCGAAATGTCGGTGTCCCTGTACGCAGCCGAGCGTGGCTTCCTGCAGGACATCGAAGTCGCCAAGGTCATCAGCTTCGAGCAGGCCCTGATCGCCTTCTTCAAGCGTGATCACGCCGACCTGATGGCGAAGATCAACGAGAAGGGTGACTTCAACGACGAGATCGACGCTGGCCTGAAAGCCGGTATCGAGAAGTTCAAGGCCACCCAAACCTGGTAACCGCAGCGGGGGCTTCGGCCCCCGCCTGCTTGAACCAAAAGGTGTGAAATGGCAGGCGCAAAAGAGATTCGCAGCAAGATTGCGAGCATCAAAAGCACGCAAAAGATCACCAGCGCCATGGAAAAAGTGGCGGTCAGCAAAATGCGCAAGGCTCAACAGCGCATGGCTGCCGGTCGTCCCTACGCCGAGCGTATTCGTCAGGTGATCGGTCACCTGGCCAAGGCGAACCCGGAATACCGCCACTCGTTCATGGTGGAGCGTGATGTACAGCGCGTCGGTTATATCGTGGTGACCTCGGATCGTGGCCTGTGCGGTGGCTTGAACATCAACCTGTTCAAGGCGCTGTTGAAAAGCCTGAAGGGTTGGCGTGACCAGAAGGTCGACGCCGATTTCTGCGTGGTGGGCAGCAAGGGCGCGAGCTTCTTCCGCAGCAACGGGGGCAACGTGGTTGCCGCCATCAGCAAGCTGGGTGAAGAGCCGTCCATCAACGACCTGATCGGTAGCGTCAAGGTCGTGCTGGATGCCTACGCCGAAGGCCGTATCGACCGTCTCTACCTGGTCTCGAACAAGTTCGTGAACACCATGGTGCAGAAGCCGGAAGTGCAGCAGTTGCTGCCGCTGGCCGCGAGCGAAGAGCAAGGCGTACAGAAAGGTCTGTGGGACTACGTGTACGAGCCGGACGCCCAGCAACTGCTGGATTCGCTGCTGGTGCGCTACGTTGAATCGCAGGTCTATCAGGCCGTGGTCGAGAACAGCGCGTGCGAACAGGCTGCGCGGATGATCGCGATGAAGAACGCAACCGACAACGCCGGTGATCTCATCAAGGACCTGCAGCTGGTTTACAACAAGGCACGTCAGGCAGCGATCACCCAGGAAATTTCGGAAATCGTCGGCGGCGCTGCCGCGGTTTAAGAACGGTTCAAATATTCAGAGGAACCAAAGATGAGTAGCGGACGTATCGTTCAAATCATCGGCGCCGTTATCGACGTGGAATTCCCGCGCGATCAGGTACCGAACGTATACGAAGCCCTGAAGGTACAGGGCGCTGAAACCACCCTGGAAGTCCAGCAGCAGCTGGGCGACGGCGTGGTACGTACCATTGCCATGGGTTCGACCGAAGGCCTCAAGCGTGGCCTGGACGTCAACAGCACTGGCAAGGCCATCTCCGTACCGGTCGGTAAAGCGACCTTGGGCCGGATCATGGACGTGCTGGGCAACCCGATCGATGAAGCAGGCCCCATCGGTGAAGAAGAGCAGTGGGAAATCCACCGCCCGGCACCGAGCTACGCCGAGCAAGCCGGTGGCAACGATCTGCTGGAAACCGGTATCAAGGTAATCGACCTGGTCTGCCCGTTCGCCAAGGGCGGTAAGGTCGGCCTGTTCGGTGGCGCCGGTGTCGGCAAGACCGTAAACATGATGGAGCTGATCCGTAACATCGCCATCGAGCACAGCGGTTACTCCGTGTTCGCTGGTGTGGGTGAGCGTACTCGTGAGGGTAACGACTTCTACCACGAGATGAAGGACTCCAACGTTCTCGACAAGGTAGCCCTGGTCTACGGTCAGATGAACGAGCCACCAGGCAACCGTCTGCGCGTCGCGCTCACCGGCCTGACCATGGCCGAGAAGTTCCGTGACGAAGGTCGTGACGTTCTGCTGTTCGTCGACAACATCTACCGTTACACCCTCGCCGGTACCGAAGTATCCGCACTGCTCGGCCGTATGCCGTCGGCAGTAGGTTACCAGCCGACCCTGGCCGAAGAGATGGGCGTTCTGCAGGAGCGTATTACCTCCACCAAGAAAGGCTCCATTACTTCGATCCAGGCCGTATACGTACCTGCGGACGACCTGACCGACCCGAGCCCGGCGACCACCTTCGCCCACTTGGACGCCACCGTCGTACTGTCCCGTGACATCGCTTCCCTGGGTATCTACCCGGCCGTTGACCCGCTGGACTCCACCAGCCGTCAGTTGGACCCGAACGTGATCGGCCAGGAGCACTACGAGACCGCTCGTGGCGTTCAGTATGTTCTGCAGCGCTACAAGGAGCTGAAGGACATCATCGCGATCCTGGGTATGGACGAACTGTCCGAAGACGACAAGCTGCTGGTAGCGCGCGCTCGTAAGATCCAGCGCTTCCTGTCCCAGCCGTTCTTCGTGGCTGAAGTCTTCACCGGTGCCCCGGGCAAGTACGTGTCCCTGAAGGACACCATTGCCGGCTTCAGCGGCATTCTCAAAGGCGACTACGACCACCTGCCGGAACAAGCGTTCTACATGGTAGGCGGCATCGACGAAGCCATCGAGAAAGCCAAGAAACTGTAAGTAACGGGTGCGCCCTCAAGGGGGCGTCCGGGCCGGATAGGGCTGCTGCCCGATCCGGCCTCTCAACCGAGGCATTGTTATGGCTATGTCAGTCCACTGCGATATCGTCAGTGCGGAAGAAGAGCTGTTCTCGGGGCTGGTGGAAATGGTCATCGCCCACGGTCACCTCGGTGACCTGGGTATCCTGCCGGGCCACACCCCGCTGCTGACCGATCTCAAGCCGGGTCCGGTGCGAGTGATCAAGCAGGGTGGCACCGAGGAGGTGTTCTACATCTCCGGTGGCTTCTTGGAAGTTCAGCCGAGCATGGTGAAGGTTCTTGCCGACACCGCTGTTCGCGCAGGCGACCTGGATGAAGCCGCAGCCATCGAGGCGCGCAAGGCGGCTGAAAAGGCGCTGAGCGAGAAGGGCACCGAGTTCGACTACGGCAGTGCTTCGGCACGCCTGGCCGAGGCTGCTGCCCAACTGCGCACCATCGAAGAGATGCGCAGGAAGTTCGGCGGCCGCAGCCGCTGATCGCGTAACGCGGTATCACGCAAAGGGGCGACTTAGGTCGCCCCTTTGCGTTTCTGGCAAAATAGCGTTCTTTTTCGCGCGGCTCTTTCTCGCCGCGGACCCATCCTGCCCAGCAAGGAGCTTTCTATGAGTCTGGATATCGTCATTCTCGCCGCCGGCCAGGGCACGCGCATGCGTTCGGCGCTGCCCAAGGTGCTGCACCCGGTCGCTGACAAGCCGATGCTGGGGCACGTCATCGACACCGCACGCAGCTTGCAGCCGCAGAGCATCCAGGTGGTGATCGGCCACGGCGCCGACAAGGTGCGCGAGCGCCTGGCCGCCGACGACCTGAATTTCGTCATCCAGGCCGAGCAGCTCGGCACCGGCCACGCCGTGGCACAAGCTCTGCCGCAGCTCAGTGCCGAGCGCGTGTTGATCCTCTACGGCGATGTGCCGCTGATCGAGACCGCGACCCTCGAGCGTCTGCTGGCCCTGGTCAGCGATGATCAGCTGGGCCTGCTCACCGTCGAACTGGCTGACCCGACCGGCTACGGCCGTATCGTGCGCAGCGAGCAAGGCGTGGTGCAGGCCATCGTCGAGCACAAGGACGCCAGTGAAGCGCAGCGGCAGATCCGCGAGGGCAATACCGGCATCCTCGCCGTGCCCGGCAAGCGCCTGGCCGACTGGCTGGGGCGTCTGTCCAACAGCAATGCTCAGGGCGAGTACTACCTGACTGACGTGATCGCCATGGCCGTGGCCGACGGCCTGACCGTGGCCACCGAACGTGCCAGCGACGAGATGGAAGTGCTCGGCGCCAATGACCGCATCCAGCTCGCGCAGCTCGAATGTCATTACCAGCAGCGCATGGCCCGCCGCCTGATGGCGCAGGGCGTTACCCTGCGTGACCCGCATCGCTTCGACGTGCGCGGTCAGGTGAGCGTCGGCCGCGACGTGACCATCGACATTAACGTGATCCTCGAAGGCAAAGTGGTGATCGAAGATGATGTGCAGATCGGCCCCAACTGCGTGATCAAGGACTCGGTGCTGCGCAAGGGCGCCATCGTCAAGGCCAACAGCCACCTGGAAGGCGCCGAGATGGGCGAGGGCGCCGATTGCGGGCCGTTCGCGCGTCTGCGCCCGGGCACCAAACTGGGCGCCAAGGCCCATGTGGGCAACTTCGTGGAGCTGAAGAACGCGGTGATGGGCGAAGGCGCCAAGGTCGGACACCTGAGTTACCTGGGCGATGCCGAGATCGGCGCCCGCACCAACATCGGTGCCGGCACCATCCCCTGCAACTATGACGGCGCCAACAAGTTCCGCACCGTCATGGGCGAGGACGTGTTCATCGGCTCCAATAGCGCGCTGGTGGCACCGGTAACGCTGGGCGATCGCGCGACTACGGGCGCCGGTTCGGTGGTGACCAGCGATGTGCCGGCGGACACGCTGGCAGTCGGCCGGGCCAAGCAGCGCAATATCGAAGGCTGGAAGCGTCCGACCAAGAAGTGAATGCCTGGCTCGCCTGAGGTTTTGAACAGCAACCTTGGGTGACAGGACTGTGGATAACATTGCTGGGGGTTGTCTGGAATGTTCGGTGTGACGGATTACGCGGCCTTCGTCGTGGCTTTCATCATCCTGCTGGCCATTCCAGGGCCGGGCAACCTGGCGTTGATCCTGTCCACCGGCAAGGGTGGCATTCGCGGTGGACTGGCCTCGACCTTCGGCATCATCTTTGGCGATCAGGTGCTGATGTGGCTGGCGGTGGCAGGGGTCGCCGCGCTGCTCAAAACCTATCCGACAGCCTTCCATGTCGTGCAATGGCTCGGTGCAGCCTATCTGGTTTACCTGGGGCTGCGCATGATCCTGGCCAGGCCAGGGGCGGCACCGACGCTGGAGATCAGGCCGCGCCAATACCTGTGGCAAACCCTGGTGATCACCGTCTTCAACCCCAAGGCCATCATCTTCTACATGGCCTTCTTCCCGCTGTTCATCGACCCGCTGCGCCATCAGGGGCTGATTACTTTCGGTTTCATGGCCGTGACCATCATGGTACTGACCTTCCTCTACGGCCTGCTGATCGTGCTACTGACACACTTTCTCGCCGAGCGCATGCGCGCCAACCCACGTATCGCGAGGGGGGTGGAGAAGCTGGCAGGGCTGTGCCTGGTCGGTTTCGGGGTCAAGCTGACGCTGAACTGATCGACGGACGCTTGCGGGCCTTTCGATCATATGTTTTGATTCGCGCCATTATCTTTCGAATCGAAACTTAAGCATGTCGAAGCGCAACACGCCGCAACGTCGCCACACTATCCTTGCCCTGCTCGCCGAGCAGGGCGAGGTGAGCGTGGACGCCTTGGCTCAGTACTTCGCCACCAGCGAGGTGACCATTCGCAAGGATCTCGCCGCCCTGGAAAAGAACGGCCTGCTGCTGCGTCGCTACGGCGGTGCCGTGCCGGTGCCGCAAGAGCTGTTCAGCGAGCCGACGCAGCCCATTTCTCCCTACAAGCAGGCGATTGCCCGCGCTGGTGTGGCGCGAATCCGCGAGCATGCGCGGATCATCATCGACAGCGGTACCACCACCGCGGCGATGATTCCGCAGCTTGGCTACAAGCCCGGGCTGGTGGTGATGACCAACTCGCTCAACGTGGCCAACGCCCTGCGCGATATCGAGCACGAGCCGGTGCTGCTGATGACCGGCGGTACCTGGGACCCGCATTCGGAGTCGTTCCAGGGCCAGGTAGCCGAGCAGGTGCTGCGCTCCTACGACTTCGACCAGCTGTTCATTGGCGCCGATGGCATCGACCTGGAGCGTGGCACCACCACCTTCAACGAACTGCTCGGCCTGTCGCGGGTGATGGCCGAGGTGGCCCGCGAGGTCATCGTCATGGTCGAGAGCGACAAGATCGGCCGACGCATTCCCAATCTGGAACTGCCCTGGAGCAGCGTCCATACCCTGATCACCGACGAGCGCCTGGATGCCCAGGCGGCCGAACAGATACGCGCGCGCGACATCCAGTTGATCCTCGCGCCGCTGGAAAACTAAGGAGAACCCCATGTGTGGAATCGTAGGCGCCATCGCCGAGCGCAATATCACCCCTGTCCTGGTCGAAGGCCTCAAGCGCCTGGAGTACCGGGGCTATGACAGCGCCGGCGTGGCGCTGCTGACCGAGCAGGGTGTGCTGGAACGTCGCCGTCGTGTCGGCAAGGTCAGCGAGCTGCAAGCGGCTCTGCAGGCCGAGCCGCTGGCTGGACGCCTGGGCATCGCCCACACCCGTTGGGCCACTCATGGCGCGCCGAGCGAGCGCAACGCTCACCCACACTTCTCCGGTCATGAGCTGGCCGTGGTGCACAACGGCATCATCGAGAACCACGAAGCGCTACGCGAGCGCCTCAAGGGCCTCGGCTACGTCTTCACCTCCGACACCGACACCGAAACCATCGTCCACCTGCTCGATCACAAGTTGCAGCAGTTCGGCGACCTCTCGGCCGCGCTCAAGGCCGCCATCCCGGAACTGCACGGCGCCTACGGCCTGGCGGTGATCAGCGCCAAGCAGCCGGATCGCCTGCTCGCCGCGCGCAGTGGCAGCCCGCTGGTAATCGGTCTGGGTCTGGGCGAGAACTTCCTCGCCTCCGACCAGTTGGCCCTGCGTCAGGTCACCGACCGCTTCATGTATCTGGAAGAAGGCGATATCGCCGAAATCCGCCGCGACAGCGTGCAGATCTGGGACGCAGCCGGCCAGCCGGTGCAACGCGAGGCGGTTCAGTACCACGAAGGCGCCGAGGCTGCCGACAAGGGCGAATACCGCCACTTCATGCTCAAGGAGATCCACGAGCAGCCCAAGGTGGTGCAACGCACCCTGGAAGGCCGCCTGGGCAGCGACCACGTGCTAGTGCAGGCCTTCGGTCCGCAGGCGGCCGAGCTGTTCGCCAAGGTGAAGAACGTGCAGATCGTCGCCTGCGGCACCAGCTACCACGCCGGCATGGTCGCCCGTTACTGGCTGGAAGAGCTGGCCGGCATTCCTTGCCAGGTCGAGGTGGCCAGCGAGTTCCGCTACCGCAAGGTGGTGGTGCAGCCGGACACCTTGTTCGTTAGCGTTTCGCAGTCCGGCGAAACCGCCGACACCCTGGCCGCGCTGCGCAATGCCAAGGAGAAGGCGCCAGGGCAGGGCGGTTATCTGGCCAGCCTGGTGATCTGCAACGTCGGCACCAGCTCGCTGGTGCGCGAATCCGATCTGTGCCTGCTCACCCAGGCCGGCCCGGAAATCGGCGTGGCCTCGACCAAGGCCTTCACCACCCAGTTGGTCGGCCTGATGCTGCTGACCCTGGCCCTCGGCCAGGTGCACGGCAACCTGGACAAGGCGCTGGCCGCCGAGCTGGTGGAAGAACTGCGTCGCCTGCCGACCCGCCTGGGCGAAGCGCTGGCCATGGACAAGACCGTGGAGAAGATTTCCGAGCTGTTCGCCGAGAAGCACCACAGCCTGTTCCTCGGCCGTGGCGCGCAGTATCCGGTGGCCATGGAAGGGGCGCTCAAGCTCAAGGAAATCTCCTACATCCACGCCGAGGCCTACCCGGCCGGCGAGCTCAAGCACGGCCCGCTGGCCCTGGTGGACGCCGACATGCCGGTGGTCACCGTGGCGCCGAACAACGAGCTGCTGGAAAAGCTCAAGTCCAATCTGCAGGAAGTGCGCGCCCGTGGCGGCGAGCTGATCGTCTTCGCCGACCAGCAGGCCGGCATGAGCAACGGCGAGGGCACTCATGTGGTGGCCATGCCGCATATCCACGACCTGCTCGCGCCGATCCTCTACACCGTGCCGCTGCAGCTGCTGTCCTACTACGTGGCCGTGCTCAAGGGCACCGACGTTGACCAGCCGCGCAATTTGGCGAAAAGCGTCACGGTCGAATAAGGCCGCCTGGGAAGAAAAAGCCCGTTGGCTTCACGGAATAAAGATTGACACAAAATAATAAAGTCTGACACAAGCTATTATAGTTTGACACTAACCGTAAGCCCCTGTATCTAAAAGGGTTTTCTGTTTTTATGCTAGGCCGTTTGTCAGGAGCCGCTGCCTTAATTTTCAGCAGGAGTATTCTGGAAAGCCCTACGACATGGCAGCTTGTTAGCTCAT
This sequence comes from Pseudomonas sp. UBA6323, assembly GCF_002439135.1. Lineage (NCBI taxonomy): Bacteria > Pseudomonadati > Pseudomonadota > Gammaproteobacteria > Pseudomonadales > Pseudomonadaceae > Pseudomonas > Pseudomonas sp. UBA6323. The sequence goes on from NZ_DJSX01000007.1 coordinate 78,997, forward strand.
GTTTTCCTATAACTACTCTCTTGCCGAACGAGGGGAGCGGTCCGGACGGACTTAGGAGGGCGGGTGCGAGGTCGTAGGTTTGCTTCAAATCAGGATATCGAACGGCACATCGCCAATGGGTTTGGAGCTGGCGCCGGAGCTGAGTATGTGCCTTGGTTACGTGTTCAGGATGTCCCTTCGATGGGGCGTTCCTGGAAAATCCAAGGTGTTAAGATTGATCGAATTCATCACCTCTTATCCGACCTTGAACGGGCGTACTTTTTACTCTGTGAGTTTTCAGAGGACGTTGTAGATATCCGCGAGCAGTATCCCCTACTGCCGGTGGAGAGCACCCAGGCGATCGCCAGGGCTATCGGTGTACGGTATCCAAAATACAAAACGACCTCTGTTCCTATGGTAATGACCACTGACTTTTTGCTGTCTGTAAAGCAGCCAAATGGAGACGTAAAGTCCGTTGCCAGGACGATCAAATACGCGAAAGACCTTCAAGGAAAAGGCTGTGCTCGCACGTTAGAAAAACTCGAAGTCGAGAGACGGTTCTGGGTGAGCCAAGGTGTAGACTGGAGCATCGTAACGGAGGAGTTGTTTACGCCCGATTTGATCCTGAATCTCGTATTTCTTCGCAAATTTGCCAAATTGCCTCGTGCCTTGATGGATGTCCCGCTGCATTTGCAATTCATCGAGATACTTGAATCAATAAAGGGTTGCCCTTGGTCAACGTCGGAGAGCTTGCGCAAGATTGGACACCGATTATCCATACCGTATACCGATGCTCGCGACATTTTCTTTAATTTGATCTGGCGGAAAACTATTAGGATTGAATTAAGTGGTGCGCCGTTACAGCTCAAGTCACCTTTGCCAGACTTCAGTGTTTTTTATCCCACTGAAATATCCACACTGAGCGAGAAGTCGTCATGAAAATTTCAGTTAATGACGTCTTTGAGCCTGTCACGGAACTCTCCTTGCTCTCTACTATGGCGAGAGCAATTCACCTCGACGAGAAGCACGACGCACTGATTGTTATGGATCTAACGGATCCTCCTAGGAAGCCGTATTCGATTGGTCTTGAGGAATTCAGGGTGTCATTGGTATCAGGCGATACAAAGCCTGTGGTGATGGCAGTGCCAGAATTTCTACTGGTTTTGGAAGAAGATCTCGACGAGCGCGCGAGGCGTGATAGAGACCAAAAATGGGCTCTGATTGCGCCACTTTTGGACCCGGCCTATCCAGGGCAAATATTTGTTCATGGCGAGATGGGCCGATTGGTAAGTGATCGCGCCGCTGAGGCGGGTGTGCAGCGTAAAACGCTATATCGTTTGTTGTATCGATACTGGTTTTACGGGCAAGTAAGAAATGCGCTTCTTAACAACTATTCTGCTGTAGGTGTTGGGAGTCGTAATTACTCCGCTGATAAGCCGCCGGGACGAAAGCCAAGGTTTCAAGGGGTGTTAGTGTCGCCTGCCAAATTACTAAGCGATATCGACAAGAAGTGTATCCGAGTTTGTTACGCGCTTTACGTAAAGAACAAGAAGTCGACGATTGATAGCGCGTACAACAAAATGCTCAATAAATATTATTCGGAGAAGCGGCTTTCTAAAAATCCCGAAAACGAGGTCGTATTGCTTCCTCAATCTGAAATTCCGACGTTTAACCAGTTTAATTATTGGGGAAAGCAGTTCTTTGATGATACCGAGACTGATCGTGGACGCATGGGGTTGACGAAGTGGCTGAAGGATTGCCGTCCATTATCCGGTACCGTCCGCGACTGGCTTAGAGGTCCTTGTCATCAATTCGAGATCGACGCGACCATCGCTGACATTTACTTGGTCAACAGCTACTCCCGACGAATGCTTATCGGCCGCCCCGTGGTGTACATCGTAGTCGACAGTTTCTCAGGGATGATCGTTGGCCTTTATGTAGGCCTTGAGGGGCCTAGCTGGAACGGAGCTCGACAGGCGCTGTTCAACGCGTTCACCTCCAAGGTGGAGTTCTGCGCGCAAAACGGTGTTGATATCACTCCTGAGGATTGGGACTGTCGTCATCTGCCACATCAAATCTACGCCGATAGAGGTGAAATGTTGGGGGCTGCTGCTGAGGGGCTCGCGTCTGGCCTGGGTATCGATATGGGGACGGCCCCGCCATACCGACCGGATTGGAAACCGATGGTCGAGAGCCGCTTCGGCATCCTGAACGACTTAACCGGTATTAGGTGGCTCCCCGGCGGAGTAGCAGCCCGAGAGAAGGAACGCGGTGAGCGTGATTATCGGCTCGACGCGACGCTGAATTTGAAGGAGTTCACCCAAGTCCTCATCGAGTGCATTCTTCACTACAACCGTTTCCACCGACAGCCGGATCGTCTTACCCAGGCGATGATGAACGATGGCGTGGAGCCCACTCCGATGGGGATCTGGAGGTGGGCGTTAGAGAACGACCTTATCCAGCCTAACAAGCGACCTGACGAGCTGATTTATCTCAATCTGCTGCCTCGGGAAAGGGCCACCGTCCAAAAAGGTGGCGTGTTGTTTCGCGGCATGCATTATCTCTGCGAGATGGCTATCGAAAAAAACTGGTTCGCAAAAGCGCGTCGCAATGGCGTCTGGGCGATTGATTGCTGGTTTGATCCGAACTCTGCGGCGCACATCTGGATCCAGGACGAGAACAAGGAGTTCCTGCGTTGCGACCTGCGGAGGTCGGATGCGAAGTATGCGGATTATCGCTCGGACGAGATCTACGACCTCCTGGAGGCCTACAGGCAAGTGCCACCAGCTCACAGACGAGCTGAACGGGAAAGCCAAGTTGGCTTGGTCGATAAAGTTGAGCAAATTGTCGGCAATGCAATGGCCGAGAAAAAGCTTGAACCCGCAGCCGGCTCTAAGGCTGAAGCAGTGGCTAATATCCGCGAGAATCGTACGGAAGAGCGGTTATTGGAGCGAGAGCAAGCGACTGTACCTGACGGTATACGTGCGGATCCCGTTCAACCTGATGCTCAGAGCCCTTCCATTGTCAGAGAGTCGTACGCTGGGCCGCGCACCGCGCAGGTTATCGATTTACTCAAAAGAGTTCGCCCGGGGCAGCCCAAATGAGAGGTGCTAAAGCTCTTGCGAGCTATACGAAGCAGGCCATCACTGAGTACGCGGGAAACCCTCTGATCGAAGCGCTGCCACCAATTCTTGACGAAGCGGCGGCTGCCGAGCTGATATCAAATTTTCCCCAGCCGGTAGCACCTGAGGAGCTAGAGCTCGACGGGGCAATGCGGATTCACTGTATTGATCGCTTGAGGACGGTTGTGCAGCCGTTTCTGCTGCACCTAGAGCTAGAGTCCCTGTTATCTCTGCTGATCCGTCGTGGATATGTTGGCCGTAATCCAACTAGCGCCTCCACAGTCAGGCACCTGCATTCTTTGTCAGGGGCTCAGCGCTATCACGATGCTTTCAAATCAACAGCTGACACTTTCAGCGTTGTGGGACTGAGTGGTATTGGGAAGTCCACCGCACTGCATGCCATTTTAAGCTTGTACCCTCAGACGATCCGACATGAGCGTTATGAGGGTCAGCAATTCGTCCACACCCAGATCACCTGGCTCAAGCTTGATTGTCCACGAGATGGCTCGTTGGCTGGATTTTGTCAGCAGTTCTTCCACGCGGTTGGCCAGGCACTCGGCGATCAGGACTACCACAAGCGCCACCGGCATCGAAATATCAACGATGCGCTTCAGCAGATGGAACAGGTAGCCAGCACGTTTTTTATCGGCGCCTTGCTCATTGATGAGCTGCAGAACCTTCACCTGGCCAAGACCGGGGGTAAGGAAAGCATGCTGAATTTCTTCCTTCACCTGGTGAACAATATCGGTATCCCGGTCGTGTTCATCGGGACGAATTCGATGGTCAGTCTGTTCTCGGACGTAATGCGTGTCGCCAGGCGCAGTTGCGGTGGGGGGATGATCGAGTTCAAGCGCTTCGAGAAGGAGGATGACGAGTGGCGTTTTCTGGTCGAGAACCTTTGGAGCTATCAGTGGTGCAAGCAGGCGGCTGAACTGACTCCTGAGATTTTTGACGCGCTGTACGAGCACACCCAGGGTGTGACTGACTTCCTGGTTAAGTTATTGGTGCTGAGCCAGCGCTATGCAATTCAGAGTGGCTCCGAGTGTCTGACTGCCGAGACGATCGTCAAAGTAAGCAATTCCAAGATGCAAATACTCAGGCCAGCGCTATCGGCTCTGCGTAGTCGCGACCCTAGTCGCATGCGCAAGTTCGACGACCTGCTTCCCATAGAGGAGCAGTTGATGGAAATGATGGCGTTCAACGGACTTGGGCGAGCAGACCGTCTCGCTTTGCTTCGAGGCGTAACTCCAGCTGCACGGGCAAATACTGCGTTACCGGAAGCTACTGTGAGCAAACCTAATGCGCCTTCAGCAGTTGCCGTGGAGGCTTCTGAAGCGAAGGTGTTCAGCGAGCATCCCGACACCCTTGCAGAACTGAAGTCAGCTGGCTGGATAACCAGGGATCTCTTCGAGTTCTCGCCGGCCTACCGCCGATTATGATTCGAGGGTCGTGTAATGGAGCTGAAATTCCATTTCTTCCCTGCTGCGTTCCCCGACGAGACGCTTCACAGTGTCCTATCCCGCTATGCCCGGCTTTGTGGCGGGCATAGCCGAAAAGCCGCTTTCGCTGGCGATAGGGCTGCAATCTCATACACACAGAACGTAGCGTTTCCCTGTCGATTGGGTGACTTAGCCGAGTCACTTCCACCTGCCACGGATCTCTCGGTATCCAAAATAATTACATGCCATACCGTTCTGCCCTATTACGCGCCCTTTCTCACCGACGATCAGGTGCAGCATGCTCGTACCTCAATGGCCGGGGCCGGCAAGTGGCTGATGCTGAAATTAGGAGTCAACGCCAGTCGGATCGAGGTCGCTTCGAGAGTACGATTCTGTCCTGCTTGCCTCAATGAGGATATCGTTCGGGTTGGCGCAGCGTACTGGCACCGTGTTCACCAGCTTCCCGGTGTATTGGTATGTCCCCACCACGGCCATTCGCTCAAGGTGGTGGATCCCAGTTGGTATAGCCGCAACTCATGGCAGCTCCACCTGCCTGACGAAGACGATGTACAAGCTCATTCATATCAGGTCGATGCTGACCTGGAGGCTTATCCAGCGCTGCGTCAAATAGCGCTCCGATCAATGCAATTGCTTGCGCTAGACCTCAAACCTCTTTCACCCACTGCAGTGCGCTCTTGCCTTGTTCAAAGAGCTGTAGAGTTAGGCCTGACCCATGGCGCATCGCACCGGCTGGATCTATGCCGTTTGGCCGCACATATGGCCGGCGTTTTCAACGCTCTGCCTGCAGCTTGGGAATACTCGATTCTAGGAGAGTCACCCGCAGATCTACCCGCGACTTGGGTCACCAAGCTGCTACGGAGGCCAAGGCATACGCACCACCCACTCAAATACATTGTGCTGGCCACCGCCCTTGGGGTTGATCTGGCTCATCTCCAGTGCAGCGACAAACCATCAACGCCAGCTGTTAAGCGATCATCGCCAACTGGTGTCGGCTACCCAAAAGCGAAACTTTCTAAGGCCCTGCTAGGGGGGCTAGAAGGCTTACCTGCTGCTGTTTGGGAACTAGCACTTGCAGGGTGCGAGGCTCGGCAGATCGCCTCTGTGCTTGGAATCTCCCAAGTGTATGTGTATCGAACCATTCGTACCGTCGATGGCGGCTCACAGGTCTGGAAAGAAGCAAAATTTCAAAGCGAGCGCCTCAGGCGCCGAGTAACTTTCGAGGTTGAATATCGGGGCCTGCAAGCTCACCAATGCAAAGATTACATGTGGCTGTATCGCCATGATCGAAACTGGCTCTCAGGCTGCATCGCCAAACATGCAGGTGCTCATACAAGCCGCGCTGATAACACCGATACATTCGCTACTCTCGACGCGAATCTTGCTGAACAGATCAGGTGCTGTGCGCAGCGCCTTCGAGCAGGGTCGGGAAAGCCTATTTTGATCTCGCGCGCTAGGATAGGGCGAGAGCTGCATGTCCTTTCACGCCTTGAGAAGCAACTCTCCAAGCTACCCCTTTGCGCCAGAGCACTGGAGCAGACTTGCGAGTCTATTGAGGAGTTTCACGTTCGTCGCCTGCAGTGGGCCAAGCAGAAGCTGGCAGACGAGCAGCGAAGCGTAACCCGGTCAGCGTTGTATCGGACTGCTTGCATCAGAC
>NZ_DJSX01000024.1:0-718 GCF_002439135.1 Pseudomonas sp. UBA6323
CCAATATCCGATCAGTTCCTATCAGGCCAATGTGCCGCAGCTTGACGCCGCATTGGACCGCACCAAGGCGAAGGCACAGGGCGTGGCCGTGACCGATCTTTTCGATACGCTGCAAGTGTACCTGGGTTCGGCGTATGTCAACGACTTCACGCGCTTTGGCCGCACCTTCCGGGTGATGGCTCAGGCGGACGCACCGTTCCGCAGTTCTGTCGAGGACGTGGTCAAACTGCGCACCCGCAACGCCAATGGCGACATGGTGCCCATCGGCAGCATGGTGGACGTGCGCAAGACATTCGGCCCCGATCCCGTCATCCGCTTCAACGGCTATCCATCTGCCGACCTGATTGGTGAGTTTGATCCGCGTCTGGTGTCGTCATCGCAGGCATTGCAGCAAGTGCAATCCATTGCAGACAAGGTGCTGCCGCCAGGCATGCAACTGGAGTGGACCGACCTCAGCTACCAGCAGGTCACGCAAAGCAATACCGCGCTGGTGGTGTTCCCGCTGGCGGTACTGTTGGTCTTCCTGGTGCTGGCGGCACTGTACGAAAGCTGGACGTTGCCGCTGGCCGTCATCCTGATCGTGCCCATGAGCCTGTTGTCGGCCATGACGGGCGTGTGGCTCGCGGGTGGTGACAGCAACATTTTCGTGCAGATTGGCTTGATAGTGCTGATTGGTCTGGCCTCCAAGAATGCCATTCTGATCGTGGAGTTCGCCCGT
>NZ_DJSX01000024.1:723-2568 GCF_002439135.1 Pseudomonas sp. UBA6323
ATCGCTGGCGTGGTGCCGCTGATGGTCGGTTCCGGCGCAGGCGCGGAGATTCGCCAGGTTATGGGAGTGACTGTGTTCGCCGGCATGCTCGGCGTGACCTTGTTCGGTTTATTCCTGACTCCTGTTTTCTACGTCGCGTTACGCAGGCTCGCGACGCGCAAGCCACGTCGCCAGGCAAATGTCGCCATGGAGGCCACCCATGACTGACTCCACAAGGACTGATTCCGTCATGCTTCAAACGCCATCCCGCATCCGACCATGCCTACGTCGGATGCCACATCTGGTACTGCTCCCTTTGGTGGCGTTGACGCTGGCAGCTTGCGCAGTAGGGCCGAATTACAAGGCACCTGCCGCGCCCCAGGCAGTGACGTATGCCCGCCAAGACCCCGTTGCCGTGTCCCAGCTTGTACCGGAGGCCGATGCGCAATTCTGGCGGGAACTGGATGACCCGGTGCTGCACTCTTTGGTGGAGAATGCTCTTCACGCCAATCACGACATCCGCATAGCACTGTCGCGCTACGAGCAAGCCAGCGCACTGTCGCGCGAACGTCGCCAAGACTACTATCCGACGCTGGGCGCGTCCGGTGAAATCAGTACCCAGCGCGCCAGTGCTGCACAAGCACCGGATGCGTCCCGCTCCGACCGGGATAACGATCTGCATTCGGCTGGCCTATCCGTGATCTGGGAATTGGACTTCTTTGGCCGAGTGCGGCGCAGCGTGGAATCGCAGCGCGCCGAGACCGAGGCCAGCGCAGCCGACCTGGCGGGCGTACAAGTGGCTATGGTGGCCGAGTTGACCGACGCCTATTTCCGCTTGCGCGGCTTGCAAGTGCAATTACAGGTCGCGCGGGACAACGAAATCAACCAAGCCGAAACGCTGCGGCTGATCGAGGTCTTGTTCGAGAACGGCCGGGGCACGTCGTTCGATGCCGACCGCGCCCGCACGCAATTGGCGCTGACACGCTCGCGCATTCCGCCGCTTGAAGCTGAGGCTGCTGTGGCCGCCCACCGCATTGCCGTGCTCACTGGCCGCACGCCTGCGGCGATGGCCGAAGTGCTGGATCACCCCGCAGCCTTGCCTGAGCTGCCCGCCCAGGTCAACGCCGGTGCACCGGGCGATCTACTGCGTCGCCGTCCCGATGTGGCTGCGGCAGAACGTAGGCTGGCTGCGGCCACTGCGCGTATCGGCGTAGCCATGGCAGACCTGTTCCCTCGCTTTACGTTGGGAGGGCTGATCGGCACGCAGGCGTTGGGCTTTGGTTCGTTGTTCGAGCGTGATAGTGAAACGCGAATGATCTCGCTCGGTGTGGGTGGTTCCTTCCTAGACGTGGGCCGGGTGCGGTCGCGCATCGCGGCGGCCAATTCAGCCACTGCCGAAAACTTGGCGGTATACGAGCGCACGGTGCTGCGCGCCATGGAAGAAACCGAGAACGCGCTGGTACGCCTATCGCGCGCGCAGACCGAGAACGCCATGCTGGTACAGGCGACCGAGGCCAGCCGCCGGGCAGCCAAGACGGCTCGCCTGCAATTTGAGGGCGGCGCCATCCATGTTTTGGATGTGCTGGAGGCCGAACGTTCACGCTTGGAGTCCGAAGACTTGCTGGCACAAAGCGCCACCCGCAGGGCGACGGCGTTGGTGGCGGTCTACAAGACGCTGGCCGGCGGCTGGTCACACGCCTTGCCCGGACCGCAGGGCGAGGCAGTCGCGCAGCGCCACAAAAGCGGCGACAGGCCTGAACTGGATGAACTCGGCGACATGAGCGGCTACACTGCCACGACCCTCAAACGGCCTTTGTACTGACAACACGAGGCTAACTGGAGCTTCGACACTTAGGCTGCTTTATC
>NZ_DJSX01000100.1:0-35529 GCF_002439135.1 Pseudomonas sp. UBA6323
GCCGCTGCTGTTCATGGGTGAGGAATGGGGCAGCAAGCGGCCGTTCCTGTTCTTCACCGATTACCACGATGAGTTGGCCAACGCGGTACGTGAAGGTCGGCGCAACGAATTCGCCGACTTCTCCCAATTCAATTCGGCGCACAGCCGCGAGGCCATTGCCGACCCCAATGCCGAGGCCAGCTTCCAGCGCTCGCAGCCGGACCTGACACCAGCGCTGGAGCCCGAGCAGCGCGAGTGGCTGGCCTTCTATCGCGGCCTTTTGCAAGTGCGCCATAGCCGACTGTTGCCAGGCCTGCAGGAGGCCCGCAGCCTCGGCGCGCAAGTGCTGGGCGACGGTGCCGTACTGGCGCGCTGGCGCCTCGGCAACGGCCCGGCGCTGAGCATCGCCATCAACCTGGGCAGCAGCACCACTGCCCTGCCCGCGACGGCCATGCACGGCGAGCGCCTGTACACCTTTCGTATCGATGATGCCGATCTGCGCCAGGCGCAACTGCCGCCGCGCAGCGTTCTGGTCACCCTGGAGCCCGCCCGATGAGCGATCAACTGCTGGCCGAACTGGCTCAGGCCGCGGACCTCAGCATCGACTGGGTCGACGCCTACGGTAAGCCACAAAGCGTAACCCCGGAGGCGCAGCGCAACCTGCTGGAGGCGCTGGGCTACCCCGCACAAAGCCCTGAGCAGATACGTGAAAGCCTGACCTCGCTGGTGCACCGCCAGCATGTGCCGGAAGATTCCAACCTGCTCCTGCAGGACCAGGGCCTGCCTCTGGCCCTGAGCCTCTACCCTGCCGAGAGCCCCTACCGTTTGACCGACGAACAGGGCAACGTCAGCGAAGGACGACTTGACCAGGATGGCCGCCTGCCGCCCCAGCAGCAGCTTGGTTATTACCAACTGGAAATTCGCGACACCCGACATGCGCTCGCGGTGGCGCCACAAGCCTGCTTATCGGTACAGGAACTGTGCGGTAAACCGCGTATCTGGGGCCTGACCGCCCAACTTTACGGCCTGCGCCGTGCTGGCGACGGCGGGCTGGGCGATACGCTGGCCGTGGCGGACCTGGCCCGGCATGCTGCCAATCACGGCGCCGATGCCATCGGCCTGAGCCCGGTGCACGCGCAATTCAGCGCCGATCTGCACAGCTACGGCCCCTACTCGCCGTCCAGCCGGCTGTTCTTCAACACCCTCTACGCCGCGCCAGTCACCCTGCTGGGTGAGGAGCGCGTCAGGCGTGCCATCCAGGCCGCCGGGCTGCAGGGTGAAATGACGCGCCTGGAGGCGCTGGAACTGATCGACTGGCCGGCCGTGGCGCAGGTGCGCACGCGTCTGCTACGGCAACTGTACGAAGACTTTCGCCAGGCCCCCACCCCGCTGCGGGAACGTTTCGAGGCATTTCGCGCCGCCGGCGGCGAAGCGCTCGAGCAGCATTGCTGCTTCGAGGCCATCCATGCGCAGCGTCTGCGCGAAGGCAGCAGCGGCGACTGGCGCACCTGGCCGGACGAACTGCGCAGCCCGAACCAGGGCGCGGTGACCCGTTTCGCCCTCGAACAAGCCGATGAGCTGCGTTATCACGCCTTCTGCCAATGGCTGATCGCCCATGGACTGGAAACGGCCCAGGCCACGGCCAGTGGCGCTGGCATGGGCATCGGCCTGATCGCCGACCTGGCCGTGGGCGCCGATTGCGCCGGCAGCCAGGCCTGGTCGCGTCAGGACGAGCTGCTGCCCCGGGTCACTGTCGGTGCGCCACCGGACGTGCTCAATCGCCAGGGGCAGAACTGGGGCGTCGCCGCCTTCTCGCCGCAGGGCCTGCGTCAGCACGGCTTCCGCGCCTACATCGAAATGCTCCAGGCCAACCTTGCGCATGCCGGCGGCATCCGCATCGATCACGTCATGGGGCTGCAGCGGCTGTGGGTGATCCCCCAGGGCGCGGAATCGCAGCACGGCGCCTACCTGCGCTACCCGCTGGACGACCTGCTGCGCCTGCTGGCCCTGGAATCGCACCGCCATCGCGCGCTGGTCATCGGCGAAGACCTCGGCACCGTGCCCGAGGGCCTGCGCGACAAGCTCGCCGCACGCAATATCCTCGGTACCCGAGTGCTGCTGTTCGAGCAGGACGACCTCGGTTTCGTCCCGGCCGAGCGTTGGCCGGACAACGCCCTGGCGACCACCACCACCCATGACCTGCCGACGATCAAGGGCTGGCTCGCCGGCCGCGATCTGGAATGGCGAGTGCGCGCCGGCCAGCGCGACGCCGAGCTGCTGGAAGGCGACCACGCCGAGCGTGCCGGCGAGCGTGTGGCGCTGCGCCAGCTGTTCGAACGCCAGGGCCTGGTAACCGGCAGCGATGACGATGCCGGCCTGCAAGCCTGCATCGAACATATCGGCCGTACCCCGGCGCCATTGGCGCTGTTGCCGCTGGAGGATGCCTGTGGCCTGGAGCAGCAGCCCAACCTGCCCGGCCCTGGCGACATTCACCCCAACTGGCGGCGCCGCTATCCACTGGCAGTCAGCGAGCTGCTGGAACAGCCGGCTACCAGCGAGCGCCTGGCCACTCTCGACGGCGCACGCCGGGAGGCTGGCAATGACTGAGTTGCGCGCCACGCTGCGTCTGCAGCTGCACAAGGACTTCACTCTGTACGACGCGGCAGCCCAGGTGCCCTACATGGCGCAGCTGGGGATCAGCCATCTGTACGCTTCGCCTATTCTCACGGCCCGCCCCGGATCGCAGCACGGCTACGACGTGATCGACCCGAGCCGCATCAACCCCGAGCTGGGCGGCGAAGAAGCACTGGTCAAGTTGGTGGATGCCCTGCGCGCCCATGGCATGGGGCTGATTCTGGATATCGTGCCCAACCACATGGCCGTCGGTGGCGATGGCAATCCCTGGTGGCTGGACGTGCTGGAGTGGGGGCAAGGCAGCCCCTACGCAGCGTTCTTCGACATCCAATGGCAATCCCATGACCCGCTGCTCAGCGGCCAGCTGCTGGTGCCCTTCCTGCGCAGCGACTACGGCGAGGCGCTGCGTGACGGCACCCTGGAGCTGCACTTCGATGCCGAGCGCGGACGCTTCCATGCGCAGCACTTCGAGCATCGCCTGCCGCTGACGCCAGCCAGCTACGCCAGCATTCTGCGCGGCAGCGATGATGCCGACCTGCGCGAGCTGGGTCAGCGCTTCGCCCGCCTGGGCAATGATGACGCCAGCCGCGCACAGGCCGCACAGCTGTCTGTCGAACTGGCCGCCCAGTCTGACAAGGTGCCGCCTCTGCTCGCCGGCTTTCAGGGCAATGACGAAGCGGCGCAGAAACGCCTGCACGCACTGCTGGAACGCCAGCATTACCGCGTGGCCAGCTGGCGTACCGCGGCGGACGACATCAACTGGCGGCGCTTTTTCGATATCAACGAGCTCGGCGCACTGCGCGTCGAGCATCGCCAGGTGTTCGAACAGACACATGCCATGGTTTTCGAACTGATCGAGCGCGGCCTGGTCGACGGCCTGCGCATCGATCATATCGACGGCCTGGCCAATCCGCGTGCCTATTGCAGCCGGTTGCGTCGCCGCGTCCGCCAGCTGCGCGGCGATGCGCCCTTCCCGATTTTCGTGGAGAAGATCCTCGGCGCCGGTGAGAGCCTGCCGCGGGAGTGGCCGGTGGACGGCAGCACCGGCTATGAATTCATGAACCAGGTGTCGCTGCTGCAGCACGATCCGCACGGCGAGCTGCCACTCAGCGCGCTGTGGCAGGCGCTCAGCGGCCGGCCGACGGCGTTCGAGGAAGAAATCCAGCAGGCGCGCCGGCTGGTGTTGGAGGGCTCGCTGGCCGGCGATCTGGAGGAAGTCGCCCAGCGCCTGCTGCATGTCGCGCGCCACGATATCGCCACGCGTGACCTGACCCTCGGCGCAATCCGCCGGGCGCTGCGCGAGCTGATCGTGCATTTCCCGGTGTATCGCACCTATGCCCAGGCCTGCGGCCGCTCGCAGCAGGACCGGCGTTTCTTCCAGCAGGCGCTGGACGGCGCACGGCAGACCCTGGCCGAGGCCGACTGGCAATTGCTGCCGCATCTCGACGACTGGCTTGGCGGCGCCTTCCTGCGTGCCATGCCGCCCGGCCGCGCGCGGCGCCTGCGTGCCCAGGCGCTGACGCGCTTCCAGCAGCTGACCTCGCCGGTGGCCGCCAAGGCCGTCGAAGACACCGCGCTGTATCGCGCAGGCGTGCTGCTCTCGCGCTATGACGTGGGCTTCGATGCCGAGCATTTCAGTGCCAGCGCCGAACATTTTCACCAGGCCTGCGCCGAGCGCGCAGCGCAGCACCCGCTTAACCTGCTGGCCACCGCCACCCATGATCACAAGCGCGGCGAAGACTGCCGCGCGCGCCTGGCGGTACTCAGCGAGCGCGCCACCTGGTATGCCGAGCGGGTCAAGCACTGGCATCGCCTGGCACAACCGCTGCGCAGTCGACATCTGCAGCAGGCGCCGGATGGTGGCGAAGAGGCGATTCTCTACCAGGCGTTGATCGGCAGCTGGCCGCTGGGGCTGCAAGCGGATGATGATGCGGGCCTGGATGCCTACCTGCAGCGTCTGCTCGGCTGGCAGCGCAAGGCGTTGCGCGAGGCCAAGCTCAACAGCGCCTGGAGTGCGCCGAACGACGACTACGAGGCCGCCTGTGCGGACTTCCTGCGGCGCCTGCTGTGCGAACCCTCAGGGCTGGCCATGCGCGGGGAGCTGGTCAGCGCGGTTGCAGCGCTGGCGCCCGCCGGTGCGCTGAACAGCCTGGTGCAGTGCCTGCTGCGCCTGACCACGCCCGGCGTGCCCGATCTCTACCAGGGCTGCGAGTTCTGGGATTTCAGCCTGGTCGACCCGGACAACCGCCTCCCGGTGGATTTCCCCGCGCGACAGGCTGCCCTGCATGCCGAGGTCACGCCCGAGGCCAGGTTGGCCAACTGGCAGGACGGGCGCATCAAGCAGTGGCTGATCCGCCAGACACTGACCTTGCGTGCCGAATGTCCGCTGCTGTTCAGCCGGGGCAGTTACCGCCCGCTTGGCGTCACCGGTGAGCACGCCGCTCAGGTGCTCGCCTTCCTGCGCAGCCATGGCGACGACCACCTGCTGGTCATCGTCCCACGGCTGGCCGCTGGGCTGCTAGGCGAGCACCCGGTGCCGCACGTACCGCCACAGCGTTGGGGCAACACCAGAGTCGTATTGCCCGAAGAACTGCATGCCCGGCAGGCAACGGGTCTGCTTGGCGACTGCCAGGTCGCCACGGATCAGGGCATCGCGCTTGCCACTGCACTGGCCAGGTTTCCAGTCAATCTGCTTCGTATCACCCCGTCATTACAGGAGCCACGCCATGATCGATGAACAGCGTATCCGCGAATTTGCCTTCCAGATCTGGGAGTCCGAAGGTCGTCCCCATGGCCAGCATGAGCGCCACTGGAAAATGGCCAGCAAACTGGCCGAAGCCGAGGCGCAGGCCCAGACTCCGGCAGCGCCCAAGCCGAGGCGTATCAGCAAGCCGAAGACGGTGCCGCTAAGCGAAGCCGAACAGCCGGCATTGCTGAAGAAACCCCGTGCTCCGCGCACACCCAAGACGCCGAAAGCCTGAGGTCGCCACCATGCGCAAACAACAGCGCTCACGCGTCACCGAAGGCAGGCCGTTCCCGCTGGGCGCCAGTTGGGATGGCCTTGGGGTCAACTTTGCCCTGTTCTCTGCGCACGCTACGCGCGTCGAGCTGTGCCTGTTTGACGAACAGGGCAAGACGGAAATCGAACGCATCGAACTGCCGGAATACACCGACGAGATCTGGCATGGCTATCTGCCCGACGCGCGTCCCGGGCAAGTCTACGGCTACCGCGTGTACGGCCCCTACGAGCCGGAGGCCGGGCACCGCTTCAACCCCAACAAACTGTTGATCGACCCCTACGCCAAGCAGCTGGTAGGCAAGCTGCAGTGGTCGGAGGCGCTGTTCGGCTACACCATCGGCGCCCCAGAGGGCGACCTCAGTTTCGACGAGCGCGATAGCGCGCCCTTCGTCCCCAAGTGCAAGGTGATCGACCCGGCCTTCACCTGGGGCGAGCAACCGTCGCCGCGCATCCCCTGGGACAGCACGGTGATCTACGAGGCTCACCTGCGTGGCCTGAGCATGCGCCACCCGGCGGTGCCCGATTCGCATCGCGGTACCTGCGCGGCGCTGACCAATCCGCAGTTGCTGCGCTACTTGCGCGAGCTGGGCATCTCCAGCCTGGAATTGTTGCCGGTGCACGCCTTCGTCAACGACCAGCACCTGCTGGAAAAGGGCATGAACAACTACTGGGGCTATAACAGTATCGGTTTCTTCGCGCCCCACCCCGCCTACCTGGCCAGCGGCAAGATCAGCGAGTTCAAGGAGATGGTCGCCCACCTGCACGCGGCCGGCCTGGAGCTGATTCTCGACGTGGTCTACAACCACACCGCCGAGGGCAACGAGCGCGGCCCGACCCTGTGCATGCGTGGCATCGACAATGCCAGCTACTACCGCCTGATGCCCGACGAGCGCCGCTATTACGTCAATGACACCGGCACCGGCAATACCCTCGACCTGAGCCACCCCTGCGTGCTGCAGATGGTCACCGACTCGCTGCGTTACTGGGCCACCGAGATGCGTGTGGATGGCTTTCGTTTCGACCTGGCCACAATCCTCGGCCGTTACGCCGACGGCTTCGACGAGCGCCACAGTTTCCTCGTCGCCTGTCGCCAGGACCCGGTGCTGAGCAAGGTCAAGCTGATCGCCGAGCCCTGGGACTGCGGCCCCGGCGGCTATCAGGTCGGTGGCTTCCCACCCGGTTGGGCTGAATGGAACGACAAGTTCCGCGACAACGTACGCGCCTACTGGAAAGGCGACGAAGGCGAACTCGCCGCGCTGGCAAGCCGTCTCACCGCCTCCGGCGACCTCTACAACCAGCGCGGCCGGCGCCCGTTCGCCTCGGTCAACTTCATCACCGCCCACGACGGTTTCACGTTGCGCGACGTGGTGTCTTACGACCACAAGCACAACGAGGCCAACGACGAGAACAACCAGGACGGCACCGACCACAACATCTCCTGGAACCACGGCTGCGAAGGCGATACGGATGATCAGGACATTCGCCAGTTGCGCCTGCAGCAGATGCGCAACCTGCTGGCCACCCTGCTGTTCGCCCAGGGCACACCGATGCTGCTGGCTGGCGACGAGTTCGGGCGCACCCAGCACGGCAACAACAACGCCTATTGCCAGGACAACGAGCTGAGCTGGGTCGACTGGGCCATCGATGAGGAAGGCCAGGCGCTGACCGCGTTCTGCCAACGCCTGATCGCCCTGCGCCGCAGCTACCCCATCCTGCGTCGCGGACGCTTTCTGGTGGGCCATTACAACGAGGAGCTGGGCGTCAAGGACGTCACCTGGCTGGCCCCTGGTGGCGAGGAAATGACCGAAGCGCACTGGCACGACGGCGAGGCGCGCTGCATGGGCATGCTGCTCGACGGGCGTGCCCAGCCCACCGGCATCAAGCGCAGCGGTGCCGATGCCACCCTGTTGCTGCTGCTCAACGCACATCACGACGGGCGCAGTTTTCAGCTGCCGGAAGTGGCTGGCGGCAAGCACTGGATCTGCCTGCTCGACACCCACCGCCCGGATGAAGCCGGCGAACAGCGCCCGCTCTACAGCGAGACGCTCGAGCTGACTGGCCGCTCCCTGCAACTGCTGGAACTGCAGCGCTGAAACGGCAGCCATGGATGGCTGGCCGGGAAAGTTCTTCGCATTTAGCGGGAGAGACGTTAGGCACCGGACTGGCAATTACGTGTTAGCTGTCGATGACTTGGCACTATCCGTTAGCGCGCCGCCTGTCCTGATGGGTTTCGCCCCTTACGGGCGACTCACTTTCTTTGCTTGTGCAAAGAAAGTAAGCAAAGAAACACACCCCTACATACGGCCCCGGCTGCGCCGGGGTTCCCTCGCTCCATCACCACTCCAGGGGCACGCCACGAAGGGCCATCCCTGGCCCATCGTGGCTCTCGCGACATCCATGTCGCTCAACCCCTTCCATGGCGATTCCACTCGGCCTCCTGAAGGGGACCTGGGCGTCGCCTGTGAGATCGCGCTTCAAGATCAAAAGCCAAACGCTACCGACTTTGATCTTCCGGAGATGTCGCAAGCTCGCGACTTGGTCCCCTTCAGGAGGCCGAGTGGAGGTGGTACGTAGGGGATGAGCCGCATGGATGTGGCGAATCAAGGTGTGGCGCCCGTAAGGGGCGCAACCCAAACGCTCAGTGCAGGCGGTAATGGATATTGCTAAGTCAGTAGGCGATAGGCACACAAACTTGTCAGTCCGGTATCAACCCGCACATTTCCCAAACCATCCGAACCCAAAAAAAGCCTGAACCCTGCTTTCCTCCTTCGACTCGAAAAACAAAGACATCGGATAAACCGTGGCGCCAACTTTCAGCGTACAGGGTGCATCCCATGGCAGAGACCCAGCTGATAGTCACAGGCTGCGGCCATCTGACCGACAACGGGAGACGATCATGAAAGCAGTGGTATTCCACGATATTGGCGATATTCGCCTGGACGATGTGCCGGAACCCGAGGTACAGGCCAGTACCGATGCGGTCATTCGCATCACCGCCTCGGCCATCTGCGGCACCGACCTGCATTTCGTGCGTGGCACCGTGGGTGGCATGCGCAAGGGCACCATCCTTGGCCATGAGGCCGTGGGCATCGTCGAAGCGCTTGGCAGCGACGTGCGCAACCTAAATATCGGTGACCGCGTCGTGGTGCCCTCCACCATTGCCTGTGGCAACTGCAGCTATTGCCGCGCTGGCTACTATGCCCAATGCGACGAGGCCAACCCCAACGGCAAGCAGGCCGGCACTTCCTTCTACGGCGGCCCGGAAATCACCGGGGCCTTCCATGGCCTGCAGGCCGAAATGGCGCGCATTCCCTTCGCCAACATCGGCCTGGTGAAGCTGCCCAGCGAGATCAGCGACGACCAGGCCATCCTGCTCTCCGATATTTTCCCCACGGGTTACTTCGGCGCCGAATTGGCCGAAGTCGGCAGCGGCGATACCGTCGCGGTATTCGGCGCTGGACCGGTCGGCCAGTTCGCCATTGCCAGCGCCAAGCTGCTTGGCGCTGCGCGCGTGTTCGCCATCGATCATCTCGACGACCGTCTGGACATGGCCCGTCGCCAGGGCGCCGAGGTGATCAACTTCGATCGTGAAGACCCGGTCGAAACCCTGCGCCGGCTGACCAATGGCATCGGTGTGGACCGCGCCATCGATGCGGTGGGCGTCGATGCCCAGTGCCCTGCCCACGGCCACTCGCCACGCCAGCCAGAAGGCCACGAATGGCAGCCCGGCGACGCCCCCGAGCAGGCCCTGCAGTGGGCCGTCGACGCCCTGGCCAAGGCCGGCACGCTGGGCATCATCGGCGTTTACCCGCAGCAGGCGCGCGATTTTCCCATCGGCCAGGCGATGAACAAGAACCTCAGCGTCAACATGGGTAATTGCAACCATCGCCGCTACATCCCGCAACTGATCGAGATGGTCCAGGCCGGTCGCATCGACCCGGCGAAGATCCTTACCCAGGTCAAACCCATGAGCGATGCCATCGAAGCCTTCAAGGCCTTCGATCGTCGTGACAGCGGCTGGATCAAGGTGCAATTGCAGCCGGCGAAGAATGACGCCAGCCACGGTAGTGAAGAGCGGGTGCATGGCGACGCCATCCTTGATCGCGTGATTGCCGAAGCTGATCCGCTCGGCGAGTCACGCTCGAAGAAGCCTGGCAGCCTGTGAGCGAGCGGGATCGAAAATGAACAACACCATTGCCAAACCGGAGGTGATCATCGACCGCGTGACACCGGTCAAGCGCCTGCGCGTGCTGACGATCAACACGCACAAGGGCTTCACCGCACTCAACCGTCGCTTCATCCTGCCGGAGCTGCGTAGCGCCGTGCAGGCCACCGGCTCCGACCTGGTCTTCCTGCAGGAGGTGCTCGGCAACCATGCGCTGCATGCCAAGCGCTTCCACGACTGGCCAAGCGTGCCGCAATACGAATTTCTCGCCGACAGCATGTGGCCGCAGTTCGCCTACGGGCGCAACGCCGTGTACCCGGACGGTCACCATGGCAACGCCCTGCTCTCGCGCTTCCCCATTCTCGAACACCACAACTTCGACGTAACGGTCAGCGGCACCGAGCAGCGCGGCCTGCTGCATTGCCGCCTCGACGTACCGGGGCACGACGCCGTGCACGCGGTGTGCGTGCACCTCGGCCTGCGCGAGGCGCATCGCCGTCAGCAGATCGGCCTGCTGCTCGACCTGCTGGCGACTTTCGACCCCAGCGCCCCGGTGATTCTGGCTGGCGACTTCAATGACTGGCGTTTGCGTGCGGACGAGCAATTGGCACCGCACGGCCTGCGCGAGGCCTTCGAACATCGGCACGGCAAGCCGGCGCGCAGTTTTCCGGCACGCATGCCGCTGCTGCGCCTGGATCGTATCTACACCCGCAACGCCACGGCGCACGAGCCGCAGGTGTTGTCTACCCGGCCCTGGTCGCATTTGTCCGACCACGCGCCACTGGCAGCGGAGATTCATCTGTGAGCGGCATGTGGCGAGACGGCNNAACCATCTGCGCCTGTTGATCAATGGCGAAGGCTTTTACCCGCGGGTGTTCGAATGCATTCGCGCGGCGCGCGTCGAGGTACTGCTGGAAACCTTCATCATCCGTGAAGACAAGGTCGGCCTGGAACTGCAGGAAGTGCTGATCGAGGCGGCGCGGCGCGGTGTGCGCGTGGTCATCGCCGTGGACGGCTACGGCACCGCCGACCTGCAAAATGAATACGTGGCGGCAATGACGCGCGAAGGGGTGAAAATCCATGTCTTCGACCCCGCCCCGCGGCGTTTCGGCATGCGCACCAACCTGTTCCGCCGTCTGCATCGCAAGATCGTGGTGATCGACGGCGAGCGAGCCTTTGTCGGCGGGATCAACTATTCGGCCGACCACCTCGGCGATTATGGCGAGATGGCCAAGCAGGACTACGCCGTGGAGGTGACCGGGCCTATCGTTGCCGACCTGCATACCTGCACGCTACGCCTGTTGCGCCCCGCCCTGGCTGGACCGAGTCCGGTACAGGCCAACACGCAGGACACCGGAGACGCTCGCATCATGCTGCTGGAGCGCGACAACGAGCGTCACACCACGGATATCGAAGATGAGCACTTGCGCGTCTTCGAACTGGCGCGCAAACGCATCGTGATCGCCAACGCCTACTTCTTCCCGGGTTATCGCGTGCTCCGCGCCTTGCGCAATGCGGCGCGACGCGGCGTGCAAGTGACCCTAATTCTCCAGGGACAGCCGGACATGCGCTGGGTGCAGGCCTTCTCGCGTCTGCTTTACAACTACCTGCTGCGTGACGGTGTGGTGATCTACGAATACTGCCAGCGCCCGCTGCACGGCAAGGTGGCATTGGTGGATGACGTGTGGTCCACGGTGGGCTCGAGCAACCTTGACCCACTGAGCCTGGCGCTGAATCTGGAAGCTAACCTGGTGATTCAGGACCGGCCCTTCAACCAATACCTTCACGACCATTTGCTCGAGCTGTCTGCCGCGCATTGCAAGCGCATCGAGCTCGAACGCGTGATACGCGGCTATTGGTGGCGCGCGCCTCTGGTGTTTTTGTGCTTTCACTTTTTGCGCCGCTTCCCCGCGATCTCCGGCTGGCTGCCGGCGCATCGCAAGACACTGAAACCGCTCGAGCCTGTCGACAAGGCCAGCGGCTATGAAGAGGAAAAGACCGGATGAATGGCGCTCAGAACAACCCCTGGATGCGCTGGGGCAAACGTGCACTCACCCTGTTCTTCCTGCTGGCGGTGCCGGTGCTGCTGTACATGCTGATCCGTAACCTGGACTGGGCCGAAGTGCGTCAGTCGCTCAGCGATTACAGTGCCCAGACTCTGCTGGTCGGTGTATTGATCGTTCTAGCCAGCTATCTGGTGTTCAGTGGCTACGACTTGCTGGGTCGTCATTACAGTCGTCATCACCTGCCGGCACGCCAGGTCATGCCGGTGGCAATGGTCTGCTATGCCTTCAACCTCAATTTCACCACATGGATCGGCGGTGTGGCGATGCGCTATCGGCTGTACATGCGCCTGGGGCTGAGCGCCTCGACGGTGACGCGCATCCTCAGTCTCAGCCTGTTGACCAACTGGACCGGCTACATGGCCCTGGCCGGGGTGATCTTCTCCCTGCGGCTGGTGCAGTTACCGGATAACTGGGCGCTCGGCGTTACGGGGTTGCAACTGCTGGGCTTCGGCCTGCTTGGCGTAGTCAGCGCCTATATCGGCATCTGCGCATTCGCCACGCAGCGGGTATGGCACTTCCGTGAGCGCTCGATCAAGCTGCCGTCGCTGAAAATGGCGCTGCTGCAGCTGTGCCTGGGTGCGAGCAATTGGTCGCTTATGGCAGCACTGATCTTCTGGCTGTTGCCGGAGGGCGCGTCTTACCCTTCCGTGCTCGGCGTGTTGCTGATCAGCTGCATGGCTGCGGTAGTGGCACATATCCCTGCCGGGCTGGGCGTACTCGAGGCGGTGTTCCTCGCCATGCTGCAGCACCAGTACGGCCAGGCCAGCCTGATCGCCGCCCTGCTCGCCTATCGCGTGCTCTATTACCTGCTGCCGCTGCTGGTGGCCAGCGTCGCCTACCTGGTGCTGGAAAAACGCGCGAAAACCTTGCGCAAGCGTGGCGAACAAGCGGTCGAGGAACCCAGCCCGGTCAGCGCAGGTAATACACCGTAGTGGCGCCTGCTCCGTGCGCTGCTCCCTCCACCGGGGCGTGCGGGCAAGCGCCACCCGACGGATGACGGGAACTCGCAGGCGAGATGGGTTGGTCTATCTCTCAGCATTCAGCAAAACCGGAGACATACCATGGCCAAGCCATTGCATCTGATCAGCTACATCCTGCACAACCAGCCCCATAGCGTCGAAGTCGAATCGGACGGTGAGCAGCTTACGCCAGACCAGGCGCGCTTCTACCTCAGTGCCCTGCACACCTTCGAATGGCCCAACGAATTCACCGATGTGCAGGTCACACGCATTCTGCATCCCAAGAAAGGCGCCCCTACTCCAGCGCACCGCGTACAGCGCTGAAAGCCTGTTCAACGTCTTGCCGCGTCTCGTTGCAAGACGTTGAACAGGCCTGGGCCTCAGTCCCCTCCACGCGGCGGCAGCGGCACCTGCCAGATATCTCTGGCGTATTCGGCGATGGTGCGATCGGATGAAAACCAGCCCATACGTGCGGTATTGAGTACCGCCGAACGCCACCATTGCTCAGGCCGCTGCCAGCGTTGATCGACTTGGCGCTGCGCCTTCCAGTAGGCGTCGAAATCGGCGCAGACCATGAAGCGGTCCTCGTAGAGCAACGAATCCACCAAGCCCACGTAGCGCGCCGGATCATCCGGCGAGAACACCCCGGCGCGGATGGCGCCAAGCGCGGCTTCCAGACGTTCCGAGTCAGCCACCACATCGCCCATTTCCAGGCCCAGGCGCTGCCTTGCGGCGACCTGCTGGGCGGTCATGCCGAAGATGAACATATGCTCCTCGCCAACCTGCTCGCACATCTCCACATTGGCACCGTCCAGCGTGCCGATGGTCAACGCGCCATTGAGGGCGAACTTCATGTTGCTGGTGCCCGAGGCCTCAAGGCCGGCCGTGGAAATCTGCTCGGAGAGATCGGCGGCAGGAATGATGGTCTCGGCCAGGCTGACGTTGTAGTTGGGTATGAACACCACCTTGAGCAAGCCGCGCACGGTGGGATCGTCATTGATGGTGCGGCTGATGTCGTTGGCCAGTTTGATGATCAGCTTGGCCTGGCGATAACTGGCCGCTGCCTTGCCGGCGAAGATCTTCACCCGCGGCACCCAGTCGGTGGTCGGGTCGTTGCGGATGGCCTGGTACAGGGCCACGGTGTGCAACAGGTTGAGCAACTGGCGCTTGTATTCGTGGATGCGTTTGACGTGCACGTCGAAGATCGCCGTGGTGTCGAGATTGATCCCCAGCAACAGCCTGACCCGCTCGGCCAGCGCCTCCTTGCTGCGCTGTCGGCATAGCGCATATTCGTCGCGAAAGTCCTGGCGCTCGGCGTAGGGTTCGAGCGCCTTGAGGTGCTCCTCGGGGCGCTGCAGCACCGGCTCGCCCAGGGCATCGACGAGCAGATGGGTGAGCCCCGGATTGACCTGAAACAGCCAGCGGCGAAAGGTCACGCCATTGGTCTTGTTGTTCACCCGGTCCGGATAAAGCCGGTGCAGGTCACGGAACACCGTGTCGCGCATCAGCCGCGTATGCAGCGCGGACACGCCGTTGATGCTGTGCGCACCGAGAAACGCCAGGTTGCCCATGCGCACGCGACGGCCGTGGTCTTCCTCGATCAGCGACACCGCGCGCAGCAGGCGAAAATCGTGGATGTCCTTGGCGCGCAGCGCATCGATATGCTCGGCGTTGATCAGGTAGATGATCTGCAGGTGCCGTGGCAGCAGACGCTCCATCAGCGCCACCGGCCAGGACTCCAGCGCCTCCGGCAGCAGTGTGTGGTTGGTATAGGCGGTGGTGGCCACCGTGAGCTGCCAGGCTTGCGCCCAGGGCATGCGATGGTCGTCCACCAGCAGGCGCATCAGCTCGACCACGGCGATGGCCGGATGGGTGTCGTTGAGCTGGATCGCCACGTGTTGCGGCAGGCTCTGCAGATCCTTATGCAGGCGCAGATGACGTTCGAGCAGGTCCTGCAGCGAGGCGGAAACCAGGAAGTACTCCTGACGCAGGCGCAGCTCCTGGCCAGCCTCGGTATCGTCGGCCGGATAGAGCACGCGCGAGATGCTTTCCGCGCGGACCTCGCCGGCCACCGCGCCGAAGTGATCGCCGGCGTTGAAACGATCCAGCTGCAGGTCCTCCTCCGCGCGTGCACGCCACAGCCGCAGGGTATTGACCGATGCGCCGCGCCAGCCCACCACCGGCGTGTCGTAGGCAATGGCGCGCACGCTCTCTTGCGGCTGCCAGTGCAGCCGCGTGGTGCCGGTGCCATCGTCAAGAGTCATCACCCCGCCGCCAAAACCGATGCGGTAGGCCACTTCCGGGCGCTCGAACTCCCAGGGATTGCCGAAATCCAGCCAGGTTTCGGTCTGCTCGGCCTGCCAGCCGTCGATGATCGCCTGACGAAACAGGCCATGCTCATAGCGGATACCGTAGCCGTGGGCGGCCAGGCGCAGGGTCGCCATGCTCTCCATGAAGCAGGCTGCCAGGCGCCCGAGGCCGCCGTTGCCCAGCGCTGCGTCAGGTTCCACCAGGCGAATGCGCTCGAGCTCGACACCGAGCTCGCCCATGGCCTGGCGGGCGACATCGAGCAGGCCGAGATTGCTCAGGTTGTCCATCAGCAAGCGGCCAATGAGAAACTCCAGAGACAGGTAGTAGATACGCTTGGCGCCCTGGCGCTCGACCTGGGCGGAGGACTCTTCCCAGCGGTCGATCATGTGGTCGCGAGTGGCCAGGGCCAGCGCTTCGAACCAGTCATGGTCAAAGGCGGTGCTCGGGTCCTTGCCCACGGCGTAGCGCAGCTTGGCCAGAATGGCGGCCTTGAACTGTGCTACGGCGCTCTCGGCCTCGTCGTGCGGTTCGCTCATCTGCATCCCCTCGCGCGCGTCGCGTTGATAACAGCCGAAGCGATACGTTCGGCTTTTCTTTGTGGCCTTCGCAACGGCCATGAGTTCCGGTTTTTTCTGCCCCGCGGCCACTGATCAAATAGCCTGAACTTCGACTTGGCGATTCCCCTCACAACTCATGAACGCCATTGTCAAGGAGAACATCATGCGAGCCATCATTCCCGGCCTTCTGGTCGGCGCGCTAGCGGCCGGCGACGCATTGGCCGAGGCCTGCCATGTCAGTGCCAGGGCTTCCAGCGATGCCATCGCGGAGGTCGCCCAGGAGTTCTGCTACGAATTCACCGGCACGGACGAAGGCGCTATCGACTGGTCGTGCCATAACGAAACCGACGACATGATCAATACCGAGCAACGCAAGGTAGCCAACTGCGCCGAGGCCAAGCTGGGCACCTGCGAAGCGGCACTGACCCAGGAAACCCTGAGCAACTATCGCTCCCGCGACGATGACCAGGGCAAAGCGCGCCCCGCCGTGCCCAACGAGGCCAAGGTGGTCACTCATTACTACCAGGCGGGCGACCTCAAGCAGGTACGCATTGACTGCGAAAGTGCCGGCGGCACCTGGCGCGACCGATGATGGGTAGTTACGACGGCCTGCTCCTGCTGCCTGGCACCGTCCGGCACATGGACCACGAACGCACGGTACAGCGTCTGCTCGGCGAAAAGCTGGCAAAACTACTCGGTTGTCCCTTCCTCGGTCCGCACCAGCCGGGCACCCAGATTAGCGGCCATCACTATTTCCTGCCCGAAGACACGATGGTCGGCGATGTCGCAGCGCTGGGCATCGATGGACCTGAGGATTTTTTCGGCGGGCAGGTCGAACACGCCTTTCTCGCCACCAAGGCCATCAGCCACCCAAGCCTCGACGCCCCTCGCCACCTGCCTGTGGGCTGGTCCGAGCGTTTCGCCCAGCAGGTCGAGAGCGTCACTTTGCAGGGCTTCAGCGTCTTTGATCTGGAGGACGCTGCCGAGGCCGGGCAACGCCTGTTGCGCGATGGGCCGATTCGCCTGAAGCCGGTAGACGGCACCGGTGGCCGGGGTCAGCAGGCAGTGCGTTCGCGCACCGAGCTGGACAACGCACTGGCGGCGCTGGATGAGCAGCGTGTGATGGAACAGGGCCTGGTACTGGAAGAAGACCTGCAGCAGCCCGCTACCTACAGCGTCGGCCAGATCCGGGTGGCGGGCGTCACCTTGAGCTACCACGGCACCCAGCAGCTGACCGATGACGGCCAGGGCAATCAGGTCTATGGCGGCTCGCAACTGACTCTGGTGCGCGGCGACTACCTGGCTCTGATGACGCTGGATCTGCCACGCGCCGTGCGCCTCGCGGTACAGCAGGCGCGCATATTCGAACTGGCGGCGCTGGAGGTCTACCCCTCGATTCAGGCCTCGCGGCGCAACTACGACGTGGCGCAGGGGCTGAATGCGCAAGGGCAGTCACGCAGTGGCGTGCTGGAACAGTCCTGGCGCGTCGGCGGTGCCAGTGCGGCGGAAATCTTTGCCCTGGAGGCATTCATGAATGACGCGCAACTGCAAACGATACAGGCCTCGACCCATGAATATTATCGGGACGTTCCCCCGCCAGCGGGCGCGATCTGTCTCTATCACGGACTGGACAGCAAGGACGGCCCGCTGACCAAGTACGTCAAGGTAGGCCCGTTATGAGCGCCTGTAGCCAGAGCCTGGACATTCTGGTGGAGGACCAGCACATCGCCGGCACCCTGCTGACACCCCCGAATAAGGTGCCCGGTGTGCTTTTCGTACACGGCTGGGGCGGCAGCCAGCAACGTGATCTGGCGCGTGCCCGTGGCATCGCCGGGTTGGGTTGCGTGTGCTTGACCTTCGATTTGCGCGGGCATGAGCGCAACATCGAGGCGCAGGAGCAGGTATCGCGCGAGGACAATTTGGCTGACATCCTCGCCGCCTACGATCTGCTGGCCGCACACGAAGCGGTTGACCCCGAGTGCATCGCAGTGATCGGCACCAGCTATGGCGGCTACCTCGCCACCCTGCTCAGCGTACGGCGCCCGGTGCGCTGGTTGGCTCTGCGAGTGCCGGCGCTGTACTGGGACGAAGAATGGCAACTGCCCAAGCGCAAGCTGGACGTCGCGCGCCTGGCCGAGTACCGCCGCACGCCGCTGAGCGCGCAGGACAACCTGGCGCTCGGCGCCTGCTCCGAATTTCGCGGGGATGTGCTGCTGGTGGAATCCGAGCACGACGATTTCGTCCCGCACACCACGCTGATGAGCTATCGCAACGCCTTCGACAAGGCGCACTCGCTGACCCACCGGACCATGGCCGGCGCCGACCACGGGCTCAGCGAGGACCGCCACCAGCAGGCCTATACACGCATCCTGATCGATTGGGTCAGCGAAATGGTGGTAGGCGCACGGGTAGGCGACTACCCACACCATCTGGTGCGCTATTCCTGAATCGCCGTGATCTCGCCGCGGTTCATCTCGGGCATTCGCCCTTTCAACTGCCACAGGAGACACCG
Source organism: Pseudomonas sp. UBA6323 (assembly GCF_002439135.1). NCBI lineage: Bacteria > Pseudomonadati > Pseudomonadota > Gammaproteobacteria > Pseudomonadales > Pseudomonadaceae > Pseudomonas > Pseudomonas sp. UBA6323. Next base: position 18,202 of record NZ_DJSX01000100.1, read on the forward strand.
ATGAAAATCAGCAAGATCATGACTCGCAACGTTCGCACCCTCGACCCTGAGCGCAGTATTCGCGATGCCGCCAAACTGATGGCCGATATCGACAGCGGTGCATTGCTGATCAACGAGGGCGATCGCCTGATCGGCATGGTCACCGACCGCGACATCGCCGTGCGCGCGGTGGCCGCCGGACTGGATGGCAATACTCCGGTACGTCAGGTGATGAGCAGCAACGTGCGCTATTGCTTCGATGACGAAGATGTCGAGCATGTGGCCGCCAACATGGCCGATATCCAGGTACGTCGGCTGCCGGTGCTCAACCGCGAAAAACGCCTGGTGGGCGTGGTCTCGCTGGGCAATATCGCCTCTGGCCATAGCCGCATGGCGAACGACACGGTGCTGCGCGGCGTGACTTCCGCTCACTGACCCCACCTTTGTGGGAGGGGCTTTAGCCGCGGTTGACTTAACCCCCTCCCGCTATGAGTCCGGCGCCTTGTTGGGCGGAGCATCATCACTCCCACGTTACATCTCGCTCTCTGTGGGAGGCGCTTCAGCGGCGACGCTTATTGCGCCGGTCGCAGAATCAACGTGCCCAGAGGCGGCAACTGCAAGTCCAGCGAATCGGTCTGGCCGTGAGCGGCCATCTGCTCGCTGTGCAGTTCGCCCTGCGTGCCGGCGCCCGAGCCGTTCCAGCGGCGCTCATCGGTATTGAGCAGCACCTGCCAGCGGCCGGCGTGCGGCACGCCGATGCGGTAGCCGTCGAGCACCTGCGGGGTGAAGTTGTGTACCACCAGCAGCGGCGCGCTGCCCTCACCGCCCTTGCGCAGCCAGGCGAATACGCTGTTGCGCGCGTCATCACCAATCAGCCACTGAAAGCCGCTATCCTGATCGTCGAGGCGATGCATCGCCGGCTCTTCACGGTACAGGCGATTCAGTTCACGTAGCAGCGCCTGGGCGGCTGCATGCTCGGGATACTGCAGCAGGTACCAGTCCAGTTGCTGGTCGTGGTTCCACTCGCGCCGCTGTCCGAACTCACAGCCCATGAACAGCAATTTTTTGCCCGGGTGGCTCCACATCAGCGCGAGAAACAGGCGCAGGTTGGCGAACTGTTGCCAGCGATCACCGGGCATGCGCCCGAGCAACGAGCGCTTGCCGTGTACCACCTCGTCATGGGAGATCGGCAGGATGAAGCGTTCGGAAAAGGCGTAATGCAAGCCAAAGGTGATCTGATGGTGATGGTGCAGGCGGTACATAGGGTCCTGCTGGATGTAACTCAGGCTGTCGTTCATCCAGCCCATGTTCCACTTGTGGCTGAAGCCCAGGCCGCCCTGCTGCACCGGGCGGCTGACGCCGGGCCAGGCGGTTGATTCCTCGGCGATCACCAGTGCGCCGGGCACTTCGCTGTGCACCACTTCGTTCAGATGCTGGAGAAATTCGATGGCCTCCAGATTCTCGCGCCCGCCGTGGCGGTTGGGAATCCACTGCCCCGCTTCACGCGAATAGTCGCGATAGAGCATCGAAGCCACCGCATCCACGCGCAGGCCGTCGACATGGTATTCGCGCAGCCAGTACAGCGCGCTGGCCAGCATGAAACCGTGCACCTCGGTGCGGCCGAGGTTGTAGATGCAGGTGTTCCAGTCCGGGTGAAAGCCCTCGAACGGGTGCGCGTACTCATACAGCGCGGTGCCGTCGAACTCGGCCAGGCCGTGGGCGTCGTTGGGAAAGTGTCCCGGCACCCAGTCGAGGATCACGCCGATGCCTGCGCGGTGGCAGCGATCGACGAAGGCGGCGAAGCGCTGCGGGCTGCCGAAACGCGCGGTGGGCGCGAACATAGACAGCGGCTGGTAACCCCAGGAGCCACCGAACGGATGTTCCATGATCGGCATCAGCTCGATATGCGTGAACCCCAGGTCCTGCACGTAGGGAATCAGCCGCTCGGCCAGCGCGTCCCAGTCCGGTGCCTGATCGTCCTGCCACTGCCAGGAGCCGGCATGCAGCTCGTAGATCGCCAGAGGTGCCTGCGATGCCTGGCGTTGCTCGCGCTCGCTCATCCACTGCTGGTCCTGCCAGGCGAAGCTCTCGCCCTGCGGCACCTTTGAGGCGGTGGCCGGCGGCGTCTCGGTGGCCTGCGCCATGGGATCGGCACGCAGCGGCAGCACGCCGTTCGGGCCGAGGATTTCGTACTTGTAGCACTCACCCGGCTGCAGGCGCGGGATGAACAGCTCCCACACGCCCGCCGGGTAGCGCAGGCGCATGGGGTGGCGGCGGCCGTCCCAGCTATTGAAGTCGCCGACCACCGACACCCGCCGTGCATTGGGCGCCCAGACGGCGAAGCGCACGCCAGGCACGCCTTCATGCTCCACCGGTGAGGTGCCCAGACAACGCCACAGCTGACGGTGATTGCCCTCGGCGAACAGGTAGAGGTCGGTGTCGCCCAGCAGCGGACCGAAGGCATAGGGATCTTCGGTTTCCTGCACGCTGCCTGGCCAGTGGATGCGCAGGCGGTAACGCTGCGGCTGGGGCAGCTGCAGCTCGAACAGGCCCTCCGGGTCGCTGCAGTGCATGCGTCCCAGTGGCGAGCCATCGCTGGCCAGCAGGTCGACGGCATCGGCACCCGGCTGCCAGACCCGTATCAGGGTCTCGTCGCCCTGCGGATGTGGCCCGAGGAAGCTGAACGGATCGCCGTCCTCGGCGCGTTGCAGGCGCTGCACTCTGATCTGATTCAAGTTCGCACTCCAGGTAGTTGACGAGCGAGATCCACCAGTCCCTGCAGCGGGACATCGAGCCAGTCGGGGCGGTGGCCGCTTTCGTAGACGATTTCATAGACGGCCTTTTCCAGGCAGAACAGGTCGAGGGCTGCGCCCTCGCCGTCGCGTTCGTACCACTCGTGAGGCAGCCCGTTGGCGGCCAGGCGATAGGCATCGAGGAAGGCCTTGCACGATTGCTCGCGGTAGCGCGCCACGACGCCGCGCACCACCTGCTGGGCATCCACCGCGCCGTCCACGCCGCCGACATTGCGTTGCGCTACCGCAGCCGCGTAGTCGAAGGAGCGCAACATGCCGGCGACATCCTTGAACGGGCTGTGGCGCTGGCGGCGCTCCTCCAGCGAGCGGTTGGGCTCGCCTTCGAAATCGATGATGTAGGCATCGCCCTGCACTACCAGCACCTGGCCCAGGTGCAGGTCGCCATGCACGCGGATGCGCAGGCCGCCTGCGGCTCGCGTCGCCAGGCGCTCGACCGATGCCAGCAAAGGCGTTTCCCTGGCCAGCAACCAGTCGGCCTGCTCGGCAGTCACCGGATTCAAGCCGTCACGCTGTTTTTTCAGCGCCTGCAGGGCGTCCCGCAGCTGCGCAGCAATGGATTCGGCCCAGCGGGCGCTGTCCTGCTCGCTGCTGAGCTGGTAGCCGAAATCCGGACTTTCCACCGGCCGCGCCAGCACTGCGTGCATTTCGCCAACGCGCTTGCCGAGCACGCCGGCGAATTTCTCCAGTTCGCTCAGTGCATCGACATCGGGATCGGCGGTACCACCGGCCAGTTCGTCGCGGATCGCCCGGTCGAGGGTATTGAGCGTCCATTGCCAGGCGTCGCCCTGATTGTCCAGATACCGTTGCGCCACCATCAGCGTATGAGGCTGACCGTCTTCGTCGACCCGTACCACCTCGCCGAGAAAAGGCGCGACATTGGCGTAACCGTGGTCGCTGAGAAAACGGCCCATCTCCACTTCCGGATGGATGCCGGCAAAACCGCGGCGCAGCAGCTTGAGCAGCACCTGCTCGCCGATCAGCGCCGAGCTGTTGGACTGCTCTGCGGAGAGCAGCTTGACGTCGCTCTTGTCGAGGTTGTCGAGCGCCAGTAGCGCTGCCTCGGCGCGGAACTGCAGCTCGCCGCCGCTGGTGCGCAGTACTGCCTGTTCGCGCAGCAGGCGCAGCACTTGCTGGCTGAACTGCGGCAGGCTGAAGGCGTCGGTCAATAGCTCGACGTGGCGGCCGCGGCGCAGACGAGCCAGCGCCAGTTGCTGCGGCAGGTCGTTGCCCTCGGCGCGCTCGGGCACCGCGGCAAGCGGCAGGCGGTAGTGCTCGACGCCGGCCGCGCCGGTCACCTGCACCTCGGCCAGCAGCGGCGCATTGGCGCCCTCGGCCAACGGCATCACGTACAGCAGGCTGACCGCAGCGGACGGTTGCTGCTCACCCGCGAACCAGCGGCGCTTGGGCAAATAAAGCGGCAGCGACTCACGCTCCAGGGTCTGCCGCGCACGCCCCTCCATCACTTCGCTCAAGGTGCGGCCGAGCACCAGGGTCTGCAGTTCCGGCATACGTTCGACCGGCTTCAGATGCCAGCTGGGCATCTGCGAGGCGTCGGCCAGGTAGAACCAGTAGAAACCGTACGGCGGCAGCGTCAGCAGGTAGGTGAGCTGGCCTATGGGGGGGAACGAGGCGCCGCCGATCATCTCCACCGGCACCCGATCGCAGTAGTCGGCCAGCTCCAGCTCGACGGCCTGGGCCGCACTGGACAGGTTGGCCACGCAAAGGATCTGCTGCTCATTGCCATCCTCGCCGCGATGCGTGCGCAGGTAGGCAAGAATGCGCCGGTTGCTCGGCGCCAGCATGGTCAGCGAGCCACGGCCAAAGGCCTTGTGCTGGTTGCGAATGGCGAGCATGCGCCGTGTCCAGTTGAGCAGCGAATGCGGGTCGCGCGCCTGCGCCTCGACGTTGATGGTCTGGAAGCCATACAGCGAATCCATGATCGGCGGCAGCACCAGGCTGGCCGGGTCGGCACGGGAAAAGCCGCCGTTGCGGTCCACCGACCATTGCATCGGTGTGCGCACGCCGTCGCGGTCGCCAAGGTAGATGTTGTCGCCCATGCCGATCTCGTCGCCGTAGTACAGCGTCGGCGTGCCGGGCATGGACAGCAGCAGGCTGTTGAGCAGCTCGATGCGCCTGCGGTCGCGCCCTACCAGCGGCGCCAGACGCCGGCGAATGCCGAGGTTGATGCGCGCGCGGCTGTCGGCGGCGTAGTAGTTCCACAGGTAGTCGCGCTCGTCGTCCGTGACCATCTCCAGGGTCAGCTCATCGTGGTTGCGCAGGAAGATCGCCCACTGACAATTGGGCGGGATTTCCGGCGTCTGGCGCAGGATATCGGTGATCGGGAAACGGTCTTCCTGGGCGATGGCCATGTACATGCGCGGCATCAGCGGGAAGTGGAAGGCCATGTGGCACTCGTCGTCTTCACCGAAGTACGGTCGGGTGTCCTCCGGCCACTGGTTGGCCTCGGCCAGCAGCAGGCGATCCGGATAGCGCGCATCCAGTTCAGCACGGATGCGCTTGAGCACGGCGTGGGTCTCCGGCAGGTTCTCGCTGCTGGTGCCGTCGCGCTCGATTAGGTACGGGATGGCGTCCAGGCGCAGGCCGTCGACGCCCATGTCGAGCCAGAAGCGCATCACACCGAGCACGGCTTCGAGCACCTTGGGGTTGTCGAAATTGAGGTCCGGCTGGTGCGAGTAGAAGCGGTGCCAGAAGTACTGGCCGGCCACCGCGTCCCAGGTCCAGTTGGACTTCTCGCTGTCGATGAAGATGATCCGCGTGCCGGCGTATTTCTCGTCGCTGTCGGACCAGACGTAATAGTCGCGCGCCTTGGAGCCCTTCTTCGCCCGGCGCGCACGCTGGAACCAGGGGTGCTGGTCCGAGGTGTGGTTGATCACCAGCTCGGTGATCACGCGCAGGCCGCGCCGGTGCGCCTCGGCGATGAACCGCCGGGCATCGCTCAGCGAGCCGTAATCCGGATGCACGCCGCGGTACATGGCGATGTCGTAGCCATCGTCACGGCGTGGCGACGGGTAGAACGGCAGCAGCCAAAGGGTGTTGACGCCGAGGTCGGCGATGTAGTCGAGCTTGTCGATCAGGCCCTGAAAGTCGCCGATGCCGTCGTTGTTGGCGTCGAAGAACGACTTCACGTGGACCTGGTAGATCACCGCGTCCTTGTACCACTGCGGGTCGTTGAGAAAGGTCTTGCCGGCGCTGCGCTTGGCCATGGTGCTACTCCGTTGTTCAGCCTACGGTCTGGATTCGCCAGATGCCGAATGGCAGGTGCCAGGGTTCGATACGCATCCACTGCACCTTGCCGTGCCAGGTCCAGCGGTGACCGTTCATCAGGTCTTCACCGTGCAGATCGGCGTCGTCAGGCAGGCCCAGCTCCCACAGCGGCAGTTCGAAATGCGCCTCCTGGGCGTGGTGCGGATCGAGGCTGACGGCGATCAGGATGAAGTTGCTCAGATCCGCGGTGCGCTTGCCGAAGTAGAGGATGTTTTCGTTCCACGCGGTGTAGGCCTGGAAGCCCAGGTGGGTCTGCAGCGCCGGGTTCTCGCGGCGGATCTGGTTGAGTCGGGTGATCTCGGCGTTGATGTTGCCGGGTGCCTGGTAGTCGCGTGGGCGCAGCTGGTACTTCTCCGAATCGAAGTACTCCTCCTTGCCCGGCACCGGCTCGGCCTCGCACAGTTCGAAGCCCGAATACATGCCCCACAGCCCGGAACCCATGGTCGCCAGCGCCGCGCGGATGAGAAAGCCGGGGCGACCGCTGCGCTGCAGGAAATACGGGTTGATGTCCGGCGTGTTGACGAAGAAGTTCGGCCGGTAACAGTCGCGCCAGGGTGCCTGGTTCAGTTCGGTCAGGTAGGTCTGCAGCTCGGCCTTGGTGTTGCGCCAGGTGAAGTAGGTGTAGCTCTGGCTGAAGCCGAGCTTGCCCAGGCGCGCCATCATCGCCGGGCGGGTGAAGGCCTCGGAGAGGAAAATCACCTCGGGATGGCGTTCACGCACGTCGGCGATCAGCCACTCCCAGAATGGCATCGGCTTGGTGTGCGGATTGTCGACGCGAAACAGCGTCACGCCCTGCTCCACCCAGCCCAGCACCACGTCGCGCAATGCCAGCCACAGCTCGGGCATGGCCGCCTCGGCATAGAACTCGACGTTGACGATGTCCTCATACTTCTTCGGCGGGTTCTCGGCATGGCGAATGCTGCCGTCCGGCCGCCAGCTGAACCAGCCAGGGTGCTGCTTGAGCCAGGGGTGATCGGGCGAGCACTGCACGGCGAAATCCAGCGCTACTTCCAGGCCGTGGTCGCGGGCCACACGGACCAACTGACGAAAATCCTCCAGGCTGCCGAGCTGCGGGTGCACAGCCTCGTGGCCGCCCTCCTCGCTGCCGATGGCATAGGGACTGCCTGGGTCGTTGGGGCCGGCCTTGAGGCTGTTGTTCGGCCCCTTGCGGTGCGCCCGGCCGATGGGGTGGATGGGCGGAAAATACAGCACGTCGAAGCCCATCCGGGCGATTTCCGGGATGCGTGCGTGCACGTCGGCGAAGGTGCCGTGGCGCTGCTCGTCGCCCAGCGAGCGGGGAAACAGCTCGTACCAGCTGGCGAATTCGGCCAGGCTGCGCTCGACGTCCAGTGGGTAGTTCGGTGTGCGCAGCAGGTGCGGACGATATTCGGCGCGACGCATCAGCTCGTTGACCGACGGGTCGATCAGCACGGCTTCACGTTCGGCCTGTGACTGCGAGGCCTCCATGCGCTCGATCAGCGCCGCCAGTTCGGCGCGCAATGTTTCCGGCGCCTGCGCGGCGATGCGCCGAACCAGATCGGCGCCCTCCTGCAGTTCCAGTTCTACCGGCACGCCGGCGCCAAGCTTCTTCACCAGCTCCTGGCGGAAGCTGGCGTACACGTCCAGCCAGGCTTCTATGGCAAATTCGCCGCGGCCCTGCTGGTCGATGTGCAACGTGGCGCTCCAGCGGTCGTTGCCCAGCGCCTGCATCGGCGTGCGCTGCCAGGTCGCTTCGCCGCTGGCGCGCCACAAAAGGTCGGCAGCCAACTGCTCATGGCCGTCGCTGAAGATCACCGCACTGACCGGCTGCGGCCGGCCACACAGGCATTTGCTGGCAAAGCGGCCGCCCTCGATGATTGGTTGTACCGCTTCGATGGCCAGCCGAGGCTGGGCGATGGCGTGAGTAACGGTCTGGTCGGCATGCTGCGGGGACGGCATCTTTCCTGGCTCCTCTACGCCTGGCGGACGTTTTCAAGGGATTGGTGAGCAGGCCATGAGCCGCGAGAGAGACGCTGGGCCTGCATGAAATACCGAGGCCGTAGCCGCGAGAAAAGTTCAGGCAGTTTTTGCCCGGTCGAAGCGTTCATGGCCTGAGTTCATGGCCTGGAATCGTTCTCGTCATCCGGCCTGACCTTGACGTTCGGATCGACCATCAGCGGCATAAGATGCAGCACCACCAGCACGACCACCGTGGACAGCACCGCAGTGGCTTCCCGACCAAGGCCGACGGCAACGCCAATGGCCGCCGAGGCCCACAGGCCGGCTGCGGTGGTCAGGCCTTTGACGTCGGAGATGTTCTGCCCCTTGAGAATGGTGCCCGCGCCGAGAAAGCCCACTCCGGCGGCGATGCCCTGAATCACCCGGCTCATGGCGTCGGCTTCGGCGCCGTCCTGCTCCAGGGCCATGACGAAGATCGCCGCGCCCAGGCACACCAGCATGTGCGTGCGAATGCCGGCAGCCTTGCCCATCACCTCGCGCTCGTAGCCGAGCAGGCCACCGAGAACCATGGCCAGGACCAGGCGCAACGTGGCGCGGGTGATGTGTTCCACCTGGCCAAGGTCGGAAAATTCCTGCACCAGGGTGGTAAGAATTCGCTCAAGGATGTCCATATGCGTCAACTCTGCAGAAGCGTTCCTGTTCTGAGCGAAGAAAGCGCCAAGAGGTTCGCTTGATCCGCGCCGCCCGGTTATCCGAAACGGGGAACCAATCGCCCTGCCGTGCATTCATTGCGAATAGGCGCCATGGGCAATTCCGCAGCATGGCGAATCGGGAGAACGCTCATGCCACGTGGCAGCAAAGACAAGTACACCGAGAAACAGAAGCGCAAGGCCGAACACATCGAGGACAGCTACAAGGATCGCGGCATCCCGCAGGATGAGGCCGAAGCGCGGGCCTGGGCCACGGTCAACAAGCAGTCCGGTGGTGGCGACAAGGCTGGCGGTTCCGGGCGCAAGACCAGCGCGGCCAGCAAGAAGGCAGCACGTAGTTCATCGGCACATCGTGCGGCGGCCACTCGCGAAGGCAAACCGCGGCCGGGCCAGCGCCTGGAGGCGATGAACAAGACCGAGCTGATGGACCTGGCGCGCAAGCGCGACATCGCCGGCCGCTCCAGCATGCGCAAGGATGAATTGCTGCAGGCGCTGCGCAAGCACGCTGTCTGAAGGCGGCGCGCAGTAGCAGCAGTTTGGCGGTACTTTCAGCTGTACCCGGCCCGTCTCCCAGGTATGGGAGACGGGATCAAACGAGCATGGCTCTGATCGACCGGTGCTAGTTTTAGTGCTCGGTATGAAAAGCACCGGCGCTGGTTGAGGCGTCGTTAAAAAACGGATTCGGATTGTTCGCTCGTAAATTCGAATGGGAGCCCGGTCCGTTTTTCACCTGTATTTTTGCATCGCCTGACCCGCGCGCGACAGCTTCTCCAACAGAACCTAGGGAGTCTGCTCCCGCTCACGCGCCACCCGCTCGCCGCAATCGCAGCCGGCGCTCTGGCACTGCACCATGCCCTTTGGATGGCGCTGCATACAGGCCTCGCAGCAGTAGACCAGATCATCGCCCGCGACTTCGTGCACCCAGTCGCGGGACTCCGCTGTGCAATCGCAGTGTGGACAGGCGCAGGTAAGTGCGTTCATGGCTTGCGCTCCTCGTCGGTGGGTACCACTTCGTCGCTCCAGGGTTTGCCGTCGAGTGGCGCCGACCGTGCCAGCTCCGCTTCGTCGAGGCCGAAACCGCCACCGACCTCGGTTTCGTCGACCACGCTGAGCTCTTCATCGTTGGCGCCACCGCCGCCGCGCTCGAAAGGTGAGCGCGCGCCGCTGTCGTCGATCAGGGTATCCGGGCTCATATCATCGAGGCAGACGTTGTCCTCGTGCTCGCTTTCGCCGAGCGTTGCGGCACCGGTCAGGCCGATTTCCTCCTCGTTGCCGGACGATGCGCGCGCAGTCTGCTGCAGCGAGGGCTCGCCCGTACCGAGACTGTCTTCGTCATCGATGAAGTCCAGCGCCTTTTCATCGATGCGTTCCTGAGTTGGACCTGGGATGGTGTCTTTCATGGGATGCCTCCTTCGATCGACAGGTGTCACGCGTGGCGACGGCGCACTAGCGCCATCGCCCGTACGCTCGGCTTATGGCGAGATCGGGTCGCTGGCCGGGAAGGTTTCTTCGACGGCATGGTCCAGGCGGCTATCCTGGCGCCCTTTCAAGGTGTCCACTTCCTTCTGCAGGCGCGGCAGTGCGGCGCGCAGTTCGGCTACGCGCTCGCGCAGGCACTCCAGTTCGGCTTTGGGGTCGCTGATCAGCCCCTTGACCACACAGTGCCCACTCAGCCCACGCTGCAGCAGCGCGGCGCCGCCAAGGGCTTTGAGCACACCCGAGGTCCCGCCCTGGCAGACACCAGCGACGATGGCAGTAGCGCCTGTAGCGAGCGAGATGGCGCGTTCAATACGAGGGACGTTTTGGGTCAATGACATGGCATTTCTCCTGATGGTTGCATGACGAAGGCCAATTGCGGCGCCCGTGAGATTTAGAAGGCCTATCGGGCGCCAAAGGTTCAGAGAATCGGGCCAGCGGTCGATTCCGGCTCAGGGCCGCAGAATCACCTTGCGGCATTGCTCGCGCCGCGAGTCGAACAGGCGATAACCCTCGGCCGCATCGGCCAGCGACATGCGGTGACTGATGATGATTTCCGGGTTCAGCTCGCCCCGCTGGATATGCTCCAGCAACGTTGGCAGCAGCGGGTGGACATGGGTTTGGCCCATCTTGAATGTCAGCCCCTTGTCGAAGGCGTCGCCGAACAGAAAGCCGTGGATGAAGCCTGCATAGACGCCCGGCACGCTCACCGTGCCGCCACGGCGCACGGCCGCGATGCACTGGCGCAGCGCCACGCCGCTGCTGGCCTCCAGCTTCAGCGTGGTCAGCACGGTTTCGGTTAGGCTGCCCTTGGCCTCGAAGCCCACCGCGTCGATCACCGCATCGACGCCGCGGTGTCCTGGCGTCTGCTCGATGATGGCGCTGGCCGGGTCGTCGACCTCGTCGAAGTTGATCGGTATCACGCCATAGGTCTGCTGGGCATAGGCCAGGCGGTAGTCGTGATGATCGACCATGAAGATCTGCTCGGCCCCGAGCATGCGCGCGCAGGCAGCGCTCATCAGCCCCACCGGGCCGGCCCCGTAGATCGCCACGCGACTGCCAGGCTTGACTCCGGCATTGACGGCCGCCTGGTAGCCGGTTGGCAGGATGTCGGTGAGGAACAGCACCTGCTCGTCATCGAGCACGTCCGGCACCTTGAACGGCCCGGTATTGGCCTTGGGCACGCGTACCAGTTCGGCCTGCCCGCCCGGCACGCCGCCATACAGATGGCTGTAGCCGAACAGTGCCGCGCCTGACGGAATCTGCTTCTTGTTGAGAATCGCGCCGCGCCCAGGATTGGTGGTTTCGCAGGCCGCATGCAGGTCCATCTGGCAGAAGAAGCAGTCGCCGCAGGCAATGACGAAAGGCACGATAACCCGGTCGCCCTTGCTGACTGCGGTGACTTGCGGGCCGACTTCCTCGACCACGCCCATGAACTCGTGGCCGAAGATATCGCCGTCCTTGACCTGCGGAATCTTGCCGCGATACAGGTGCAGATCCGAGCCGCAGATCGCCGTGGCGGTAACTCGCAGAATGATGTCGTCGGGCTGTTCGATGATCGGGTCAGGCACCCGTTCCACCCGTACATCGTGACTGCCGTGATAGGTCAATGCTTGCATGAGGCTTCTCCCGGATTAGGCATGTGTCTAGTTCCGAAATCGCTGCTGGGCAGATGTTCAGGCTATCTGCCGAACGTCCTGCAGGGATGTCTGTTGCATCAGCGTGTCGACTACTTCACGCACGGCTGTGCGATGGTCTGCGCCGCCGCTGCGGGCGCGGCGATAGAGGCCAAGCTGGGCTTCGGCGCTGCCGCCGATACGGGCCAGCTTGCGCGCATGGGCCATGATCCAGCGCTCCTCGGGCGCGATCTGCTCGGCGATGCAGGCCAGCACCTGATCCAGCCAGGCGGCGAACGGCAAGGTGTTCTGGCTACGCGGTTCGATGAACAGCCCGCGCAGCCCGCGGCGCTTGGCCCGCCAGCGATTTTCCAGGGTGAGGATGCGTGTCAGCGGGTCGTCGAACCAGTCATGGTGTGGGGCATCCAGCGCGTGGCCGAGCATGGCGCGGAACAACCCGGCGATGCACAGGGCATCCTGCAGTTGCGGACAGGCGTCGGCGATGCGCAGCTCGAGCGTGGGAAAGCGTAACGACGGGCGAATGTTCCACCACAGGTTGACGGCCGAGCCGATGCAGTCGGTAGCGGTCATCACCTTGAGGTAGCGCTGGTATTCGGCGTCATCGCGAAAGTGATCGGGAATGCCCATGCGCGGCCATTCATCGCAGACAGCCTGGCGATAGCTCATCAGGCCGCAGGGCCGGCCATCCCAGAATGGCGAGGACGCACTCAGCCCCAGCAACAGCGGCAGCCAGGGCGTCAGGCGGTTCATCAGACGGATGCGGTCGATACCTTCAGGCACCCCGACATGCACATGCAGGCCGGCCAGCACGCTGCGGCTGGCGACGATGCGGTAATCGTCGAAAATCGCCCGATAGCGCGCCATGTTGGTCGCCTGCACGCTACGCCATTGCCCCAGTGGATGGGTGCCGGCAGCGAGGATGCCACAGCCGAATTCGCTGGCCTTCTCGGCCATGGTGCGGCGCGCCTGGCCGAGAAAGTCGCGCGCCTCTTCGAGGCTGGTGAGCACAGGCGTCACCACTTCGAACTGCGCGGCGAACATCTCGCGTGTCACGCACTGGCCCAATGCGCGACGGCTGGATACGGCAAAGGCCTCGACCCCCTGCTGCGCCACGCAGCGACTCGCCAGGTCGGTCAGAAAGTACTCCTCTTCGATGCCGAACGTGCTCGTGGTCATGACCCGCCTACTCCCAGAACTCCTGCAGTTGAGGGGTGGCCGGCCGCCTGGGTTCAACCTGTTTGACGCAGCGCCGAGCGAAGCGAATTTAGGTGGAATCTTTATCCAGGCAGAGCCCTCCTAAACAGAACATGGCCCCCCGTTTTTTCAGGAGACTTGACCCATGTCGATCGCCAGTTTCATCGACAAGCCTGCCGCACAACGGATTTCCTTCGCTCCTGCCACTGGTCCCTGGCAGAGCCTTTATCGCCAACTGCTGGACGAACCCGAACCGGGGCACCCGCAAGCCAGGGAATTCATCCAGCAATGCCTGGGTGAGGTCGCGCAGCTGCCCTGCGAACTGCCGGCCAGCCCTTATGAGCTGGCTGCCTGGTCGTTGCGTCGGCATCAAAGCGTGACTGCCGATTACGCCCGTTACCTCGAAGGGCGACGCTCGGGTCAGGGCCGCCGTTTCTTTCCACGCAAGGCGCATGCCCTGCATTTTCTCCGCGCGGTCGCGCCAACCAAGCTGGTCGACGGCGCCTGGCTCTACGGCGCCCTGCCCCACTGGCGCGATTACCGCGTTTACCCGCTGGTGCAGACTTACCTGGAAGAGTTGGGCGAAGGCGCGCCCGCGCAGAATCATGTGCTGCTCTATCGGCAGCTGCTGGCCAGCCAGGGCTGTGAAGATGCGCTGGAACTGGACGACGCGCTGTATCGCCAGGGCGCCATCCAACTGGCCCTTGGGCTGCTGGTCGACGAGTTTCTGCCCGAGGTGATCGGTTACAACCTCGGCTATGAGCAATTACCGCTGCACTTGCTGATCAGCGCCTTCGAGCTCAACGAACTGGACATAGACCCCTATTATTTTCAGCTGCACGTGACCATCGACAATGGCTCCAGCGGCCATGCCGCCAAGGCGGTGCAAAGCGTGCTGGACAACCTGCCCCGAGTTGGTGATGCGCAGGCTTTCTACGAGCGCGTGATGCGCGGCTATCTGCTCAACGATCTGGGCATCGGCTCCACCGCCGTGATCGACGGTTTCGATCTGCAGCAGCAGGTACTGCAGATGCTCGAAGGCAAGCGCAAGGTGGCCAGCCAAGTGCACTCCGACTACTGCCGCATCGAGGGTCGTACGGTGAATCAGTGGCTGGGCAGCTCCGGCAATGTGGCGGGCTTTCTCGAGGCGCTGCAGCGCAATGGCTGGATACGACGCGACAAGGACCCGGTCGAAAGCCGTTTCTGGCGTCTGGTGGAGGGCCAGGGCGCAGCGATGTTCGGAGTCTTCAGCCCCTACGAGCGCCAGTTGCTGCAAGACTGGATATCCGGCGACTGGCAGCAGGCCGAACAGCGCTCGCCGTTTCGTGCGCGCCGGACAAGCCAGGCTGCCACATCGTCCGGTGCCGGTACGCAACGGGGCGAACTGGATCGTGAGCGGCGCGACATGCTCCGGCAGTTGCAGGGCCTGGATGCTTATCGACGCGAATGCCGCCTGATCGAATTGCAGTCGCCGGCCCAGCACTGGACCAGCGCCGGCCTGGCCGCCACCCGTACCTTCACGGCGATGATGCGACAGCCGCGCTGACCAAGGAGTTCGCATATGCCCGAACAGACCTTCGACACCCCGCAAACTGAGGCGCTGCTACATCTGGGTGCCCTGCTACGCGCGCGCGGCTACCACTTCGTCACCCCGACGCCGCTTACCCATCAACAGGTCAACCAGCGCGCAGGCAATGCGCCGGCAAACGACCTGCGTGATGTATTCGGCTGGAGCCGTCCCTTCGCCGAAGGGACGCTGGACGAGGAAATCGTCGAGGCCATGCGGGAAGCGCAGGTGCTGCAGCCTCACGCTCAGGGCTGGATCAGCCTGGTGCGCTTCTCCAGCCTGGGCGACGAACTCTACGTGCACTCGCGCTTTCCCACCGAGGAAAGCGACGCGGTGTTCTTCGGCCCTGACACTTACCGCTTCACCCGTTTGCTGCGCGATTACCTGGCGCACGCCAGCCAGCCATTGCGGCGCATCGCCGATATTGGCTGTGGTGCCGGCCCTGGTGCGATAACCGCGGCGCAGTTGCGTCCGGAGGCCGAGGTCTTGGCGCTGGATATCAATCCCAGGGCTCTGGCCATGACCTCGGTGAATGCGCGCCAGGCCGGTATCGATAATCTTCACGTGCAGAGCAGCGACCTGCTTCGCGATGTGCCGGGCCAGTTCGATCTGATCATCGCCAACCCGCCATACATGCTCGATCCACAACAGCGCACCTATCGCCACGGCGGCGGCAAACATGGCGCCGGGTTGTCCCTGGCAATCTTCGATACGGCGATGGAACGCCTGGCGCCCGGCGGTACGCTGCTGCTCTATACGGGTGTGGCGATCTTCGCCGGCGAAGACCCCTTGCTCAATGCTATCCGTCTGTCCCTGCGCGACACCGGCTGGGATTGGGATTACGAGGAGCTTGATCCGGACGTGTTTGGCGAGGAGTTGCAGAAACCCGAATATGCTGAGGCCGAACGTATCGCCTGCGTGGCGTTGCGGCTGACCTATCAGCCCAATCTGCGCCAGCGCTAAGCCGGCGCCTGCCATACGCAGGCACCGGCCCTTCTAGGCTCAGGCTGCGTTGGCCTGAGCGCTGCTCTTGAGGGACTTGCGCAGCACTTCCATCGACTCGCCCAGTTCCTCCAGCTGCCGCTTGCTCAGCAGCTTGCGGGCCTGCGGGAACATGTCGCGCTCCTCTTCCTCGATATGGTGTTCGAGCAGTTCCTTGAGCACTTTGACCCGGCCGGCGAACTCGATGGTCGAAGGCGGCGTTTCCTTGATGTCGGGCAGTACCAGCGCCTCCACGGCGCGGTGCTCTTCCTTGGCCTCGACGGCCAACACGGCGTCATCCTTACTGCCGGCCTGCCTGAAGGCCGGATAGAAGATCTGCTCTTCGAGCTCGGTATGGATCTTCAATTCCTGCTCGATCTTGCCCAGCAGCTTCGTACGTGTCTGCACCGCTCGCTCGGTGGTTTCCTCGAGCTTGCTCAGCAGGTCCTTGACGGTTTCGTGGTCCTTTTTCAGCAGTTCGATGGCATTCATCGTCTTGCTCTCCTCAGGTCTACTAATCACATCATTACAAAAGCCCGGGCCCGCTCGAAACGGGCCCAGGCGTGACGATCACGAGTCGCGACCGCTTTGGCTTTTCTGGCCACCCTTGCGCCCGGCCTCGGACGCTCTCTGACGGTCATTGGCGAAGTTGCCGCCGCTGTTGTGGCCACCCTTACGGCCGGCTTCGGAAGCCTTGGCCCGATCATTTGCGAAGTTACCCGGATTTTTATTGGTCGCCATTGCTGGTACCTCCTGAGAGTTTTTCGCGAGGCGTTATTGCCCCTACATGAATTCAGGCAGGGGCTACGCCGAGTTGTTCAGGCTTTTTTCATCAACCATTGACCACACTGCCGCCGTTTACGTGAAGCATCTGGCCCGTGACATAAGACGCATCGTTACTGGCCAGATAGACGAATGCCGGCGCCACTTCTGCAGGTTGTCCCGGGCGTCCCATTGGCGTCTCTGCACCGAATTCGGAGACCTTTTCCGCACTGAAGGTAGAGGGAATCAGCGGCGTCCAGATCGGCCCAGGTGCGACACCGTTGACGCGGATGCCGCGCGGCGCCAGGTTGATCGACAATGATCGGGTGAACGAGGTAATCGCCCCCTTGGTGGACGAGTAGTCGAGCAGCATCGGGTTGCCCTTGTAGGCCGTCACCGAACTGGTGTTGATGATGCTCGAACCCGGCTGCAGATGCGGCAGCGCGACTTTGGTCAGGTGGAACATGGCGAAGATGTTGGTGCGGAAGGTCTGCTCCCACTGCGCCTCGTCGAGTGCTTCGAGGTTGTGCTCGGGGTGCTGCTCGCCGGCATTGTTGATGAGGATGTCGAGACGTCCCCACTTGGCGATCACCGCATCGACCACGCACTGACAGAAACTGCCATCACCCACGTCTCCGGCCACGGCCATGGCTTCGCCGCCGTGCCGGTTCACTTCGTCGAGGGTTTTCTGCGCATCCTCGTCCTCGTTGAGATAAACCAGCGCGACCTTGGCGCCTTCGAGGGCGAAGTGCACGGCGACGGCGCGGCCGATGCCGCTGTCGCCACCGGTGATGATCGCCACCTTGCCGGCCAGCTTGCCAGCGGCGCGGTAATCGTCAGCGAGGTAAACCGGTTCTGGATGCATGGCGTGCTCGACGCCAGGTCGCCGCTCCTGATGCTGAGCGGGCAAAGTCTTGTCGTTCATCTTCACTCCTCCCTTCGGCTAATCGTCAGACCGCCTTCAGACGCGGGCTGGCCATCACCGG
>NZ_DJSX01000096.1:0-3463 GCF_002439135.1 Pseudomonas sp. UBA6323
CGGTCTGGGGTTTCTTCTTTGTGCTCTGAAAAGTTTGGAAGAGCGGCTGCGCATCTAACGAGAGAGCATGTCGGCCTTTGGCGCCGCTCGGGTAGAATGCGCGAATTCTGCAGGGGACTTTCATGTCTGACTCGCCGCCCGAACCTTCCTTGTCATCCTTGCCGCTCGAGCAACTGGTCGCCTGTCACGAGTGCGATCTGCTGATGCGCAAGCCGTTGTTGCAGGACGGGGAAAGTGCCGAATGCCCGCGCTGTGGCTACGAACTGTTCAGCCATCGGCATCATGTGGTGCGACGTAGCATGGCACTGGTGCTGACCGCTTTGCTGTTGTACGTCCCGGCCAACTTTCTGCCGATCATGCAGCTCAATCTGCTGGGCCAGACTACGCAGGATACCGTGTGGAGTGGCGTGCTTGGCCTCTACGAGAGCGGCATGCAGGGTATTGCCGTGGTGGTTTTCCTCAGCAGCATGGCGGTTCCGTTGCTAAAGCTGCTCTGCCAGTTGCTGGTGTTGCTGAGCATTCGTTTCGACTTCGGTCGCAGCTACGGTTTGTTGCTCTATCGGATCTATCATCATATGCGCGAGTGGGGAATGCTCGAGGTTTATCTGATGGGCATTCTGGTGGCGATGGTGAAGTTGATGGACCTGGCTGACCTGAGCCTGGGCCTGGGGTTGTTCTGTTTCATCGCATTGCTGCTGGTGCAGGTGTGGCTTGAAGTGACCATGTCACCGCATCAGATCTGGGAAGCGTTGTCCGGGGAGGATATCCATGCGGGCGATTGATGCCGGGCTGCAGGTGTGCCATGAGTGCCACCAGCTCAACCCGATCGAAGAGGATGTCAGGCACCAATACTGCAGTCGCTGCGGCGGACAGTTACACGCACGTCGGCCCAATAGCCTGGCGCGTACCTGGGCCTTGTTGCTGACGTCGGCGATTCTCTATGTCCCGGCCAACCTGCTGCCGATCATGACGGTCAACAGTTTGGGCAGAGGCGCGCCAGCGACCATCATGGGCGGTGTGCTGGAACTCGTTCACCTGGGCATGTTGCCGATTGCGGCTGTGGTGTTCATCGCCAGTATTCTGGTGCCCACGTTCAAGTTGGTGGGTATCGCTCTATTGTTGTACTCGGTGCAGCGGCATCAGCCGATGTCCGCCCGCCAGCGTATTCTCATGTATCGCTTCATCGAGTGGATCGGCCGCTGGTCGATGCTCGACATCTTCGTCATCGCAATTCTGGTGGCGTTGGTAAATTTCGGCAGCCTGGCCAGCATCGAAGCTGGAGCGGGCGCCGCTGCCTTTGCCTGTGTGGTGATCCTGACCATGCTGGCGGCACTGACTTTCGACCCTCGTCTCATCTGGGACAACACGGAAATCGACCATGACTGACCTTCCTCTGGCCAAGACGCGTCCTGCTTCGAACTGGTCGGCCATCTGGGTGCTGCCTCTTATTGCCCTGCTGATCGGCGGTTGGCTGGCCTGGCGTGCGTACAGCGATGCCGGTGTCGAAATCGAGGTGGTGTTCCTGACAGGTGAAGGCATCCAGGCCGGCAAGACCGAGGTGATCTACAAGGGCATGTCGGTGGGCAAGGTCGTGGCCTTGGCGCTGGATCGCGGTGAAAACAGCCGTGGTGTGATCGCGACCGTGGAAATGAACCAGGACATGGAAAAGAATCTGGGCAGCGAGACGCGCTTCTGGCTGGTCAAGCCCAGCGTCAGTCTGGCCGGCATTACCGGGCTGGAGACCCTGGTCTCGGGCAACTACATCGCCGTCAGCCCCGGCCAGGGCGANNCGCTGGCCGACGCGCCGCCGATGTCCGACAGCGAACCAGGCCTGCACCTGATTCTCAAGGCCGAACGACTGGGCTCGCTGAGCAAGGACAGCCCAGTGTTCTACAAGCAGATTCAGGTCGGCCGGGTGAAGAGCTACAAGCTCGGCGAAGACCAGAGCACGGTCGAGGTGAAACTGTTCATCCAGCCGCAGTACGCCAACCTGGTACGCAAGCACACGCGTTTCTGGAACGCCAGCGGGATCTCCATCGACGCCGGCCTCTCGGGCGTCACGGTGCGCACCGAGTCACTGGCCAGCATCGTGGCCGGCGGCATCGCCTTCTCCACACCCGAACACCGGGCCGACAGTCCGCCCACCGACCCCAGCATTCCCTTCCGCCTCTACGAGGACTACGACGCGGCCCAGGCCGGCATCAGGGTCGCGCTGAAGCTGCAGGATTTCGAAGGGCTGGAGGCCGGCCGCACGCCGGTGATGTACAAGGGCATCCAGGTCGGGCAGATGAAGACCTTCAAGGTCGATACCGATCTGAGCGGCGCACAGGTCGAGCTGATGCTCGATCCGCGCGTCGAGGATTACCTAGTCGAGGGCACCGATTTCTGGGTGGTCCGTCCTTCCATTTCGCTGGCCGGCATTACCGGCCTGGAGGCGCTGGTCAAGGGCAACTACATCGCCATGCGTCCGGGTGAGAGCGGCAAACCGGCGGCCCGCTCCTTCGAGGCCAGGGCCAAGGCGCCGCCACTCGATCTGGGCGCGCCCGGGCTGCACCTGGTGCTGTTCAGCGATACTCTTGGCTCGATGGAAGTGGGCAGCCCGGTACTCTACAAGCAGGTGCGGGTTGGCTCGGTACAGAGCTTCCAGTTGTCGCGTGATGACCGCCAGGTGGTGCTCGGTGTGCATATCGAGCCGGAGTACACGCACCTGGTGAACACCTCCACGCGCTTCTGGAACGCCAGCGGTATTACCCTCAAAGGCGGGCTGTCGGGGGTCGAGGTCAAGAGCGAGTCGCTGCAGACCTTACTGGCCGGCGGTATTGCCTTCGAGACACCGGATCTACAGGCCAGCAGGTCGAACCGCCAGGTGCAGCGTTTTGCGCTGCACGCGGACCGTGAAAGCGCCTTGCAGCTAGGGCAGCAGATCAGTATTCGCGTCAGTGACGGCGACGGTCTGCAGCCAGGTACGCTCGTACGCTACAAGGGCCTGGAGGTCGGCAAGGTGGAGAGCCTGAGCCTGACCGATGACATGCAGGCGGTGATCCTGAATGTGCGCATTACTCAGGCCGCCGAGCAGATCGCCCGTGAGGGTACGCAGTTCTGGGTGGTGAAGCCGGAGTTGAGTCTGACCCGCGCCGCGAATCTCGGCACCCTTGTCAGCGGTCAGTATCTGGAGGTGCGACCTGCGGGCCTGAAGGGGGCACGCCGTAGCGAGTTCACCGCGCTGGCCAGCGCCCCGAATCAGGCCGTTCGTGAGGAAGGCCTGCGCCTGGTGTTGAGTGCGCCGCGGCGCGGCTCGATCAAGCCGGGGGTGATCGTCAGCTACCGCGAGGTGCCGGTGGGCAAGGTGGTGGATTTCGAACTGGGGCCGACTTCGGATCGTGTATTGATCCATGTGCTGATCGAGCCGCGCTACGCGCCGCTGGTGCGTTCGGGCAGCCGTTTCTGGAACGCCAGCGGTATT
>NZ_DJSX01000074.1:0-23068 GCF_002439135.1 Pseudomonas sp. UBA6323
TGATCTGGCTGACCCGCTCGCTGATCCCGCTCAGCGCCTCGGCAGCTTGTTGCGCCTGGCCGGCAATGCCCTGAGCGTGCTGCTGGCTATCGGTCATCGCGGCGACGCTGCCGTCGATAGTGCTCTGCAGGCCGCCGATGATGGCATCGATCTCGCTGGTGGCCGCCTGGGTGCGCCGGGCCAGCGCGCGCACTTCGTCGGCGACCACGGCGAAACCACGACCGGCGTCGCCGGCACGGGCCGCCTCGATGGCGGCATTGAGGGCAAGCAGGTTGGTGCGCTCGGCGATGTCGCCGATCACCGTGAGCACCGTGCCGATCTCTCGGCTGCTGTCGGCCAGTTGGCGTACCTGGGCATGGCTGGCCTGCAGCGCCTCGGCGAGAGTGGCGATCTGTCTGCGGGTATCCTCCACCAGTTGGCGACCATCGCCGGTCTCCTGATCCGCAGCACTGGCCGCGCTGGCGCTGAGCTGGGCGTTGCGCGCCACTTCCTGGACGCTCGCCGCCATTTGCCCCATGGCACTGGCGACCTGTTCGGTTTCCTGGCGCTGTTGCAGGGTGGCGCTGTTGTGATGCTCCACCGCACCGGCCAGTTGCCCGGCCTCGCCGCTGAGCTGCCGGGCCGAGTCGGCGATGCGCCCGACCACTGCACCGGCTTCGGCTTGCAGGCTTTGCAGGGCGAAGTCGATGGCGCCGAAGTCATCACGGCGTCCGCTGTAGAGGACCTGGCTCAGCGGGTTGTCGGCATGCCGTCGGGCCATCTCGGCCAGGCCCCGCAGCGGCCGCAGGGTGTGCTGGATGACGCCTCCCAGCGCCAGCCCCAGCAACGCACCGGCGGCCAGTTGCGGCAGCGGCGGCAGGCCCAGCGCCACGCTGGTGAGCAGCGCGCCCACAGGCGGCATTAGCAGGCCGAGCAGCGCCAGGCGCCGGTCCGGCCCCAGCAACGGCCGGCGTAAGGCACTTGGCGTACGGCCTGCCAGCAGTTCGGCATACAGCGCCTCGGCGGCGGCGACTTGTGCTGCGCTGGCGGCGGTACGCACGGACTGGTACTCGACCACCTGCCCGTCGCGGCGCATCGGTGTGACGTAGGCGCTGACCCAGTAGTGATCGCCATTCTTGCAGCGGTTCTTCACCAGGCCCATCCACGAGCGACCGGCCTTGAGCGTCTGCCACAGGTGGGCGAAGGCGGCGGGCGGCATGTCCGGGTGGCGCACGATATTGTGGTTGTAGCCGAGCAGCTCGCCTTCGCTGAAGCCGCTGATGGCGACGAAGTCCGCGTTGACGTAGGTCAGCGCGCCCTTGAGATCGGTCGTGGAGAGGATGTTGGTCTGCGGCGGTACCGGAATCTGGCGGCCGCTCACCGGCAGGTTGCGCTTCATGTCTGCACGCCTTCTGTGTGCAACTGACACCACAGGCCATCGAAGCAGTCCTCGCCGCTGAACAGGCGCTGCAACTCGTGCGGTGCTCGCGGCGGGCTGAACCAGTAACCCTGTGCGTAGTGACAACCTTCGCTGCAGAGAAAATCGAGCTGCGCCTGCTTTTCCACGCCCTCGGCCACCACCGCCAGGCCCAGGCTGTGGCCCAGACCAATGATCGCCCGGCTGATGGCCAGCGACTCGCTGTCCTGCGGCGCGCCAGCGATAAAGCTCTTGTCCACCTTGATGATGTGCAACGGGAAGCGCTTGAGGTAGCCGAGCGAGGAGTAGCCGGTGCCGAAATCGTCGAGCGCCAGCTGGATGCCGAGGCTGGCCAGTTCGCGCAGGCAGGCCAGGTTCTGCGCGCTGTCCTCCATCAGCTGGCTTTCGGTGATTTCCAGCACCAGGCTCGATGGCGGCAGCCCGCTGTGCCGGAGGATATCGGCAACGCGTGCAGCGAAGTCGCTCTGCTGCAGCTGGCGGCTGGACAGGTTGACCGAGCAGCGCAAGTGCGGCTGCCCGCCCAACTGCCAGGTGCGTACCTGGCTGCATGCCTGCTGCAGCACCCAGTCACCGACCGCAAGAATCTCGCCGGACTCTTCCAGGCAGGGGATGAACTCCAGCGGCGAGATATCACATCCTTGATGTTGCCAGCGCAGCAGGGCTTCCACCCCGATCAAACGTGGCTGGTTGCCGTCCAGCTGGCAGATCGGTTGGTACACCAGGCGCAGCTCGCCGCGGGCATTGGCTTGGGCGAGCGCGCTTTGCAGTTCCAGCTGGCGCTGCGCCTGCTGCTGCAGTTCATTGCTGTAGCGGGCGAACTGGGCCTTGCCCGCGCTCTTGGCGCGGTACAGCGCCAGATCGGCCGCCTGCAGCGGGTCGAGTGGCTGGCCGCTCTCCTGCAGCGCAGCGATGCCGATGCTGGCGCTGACCGACAAGGTCTGCTCCGGCAGCCGTAGCGGCACGTGCAGGCTGTCGAGCATGCGCTGGGCGCCCGCTCGGCATCGCCCATGCAGGCCAGGTCGTCGAGCAGGGCGACGAACTCGTCGCCGCCGAAGCGCGCCAGGTGATCGCCCGGACGCAGGCAGTGGCTGAGGCGTTCGGCGACTTCCACCAGCACGCGGTCGCCGGTCTGGTGGCCGAGGCTGTCGTTGATCAGCTTGAAGCGATCCAGGTCAATGAACAGCAGGGCGGCCTCGCGGGCGCCGGGGCGCTGCCGGCGTTGCACGGCCTGTTGCAGCAGCTCGCTGAGGCGGGCGCGGTTGGCCAGGCCAGTGAGCGGATCGTGGCGCGCGGCATGGTGCAGTCGTTCTTCCGCGGCGCGGCGTTGGCTGATGTCGCTCTGCGAGCCGGCGATACGCCGCAGGCCGCTGCTGCAGATATCGGCGACGCCGCGCACCAGCACCCAGAGGTAGCTGCCGTCGCGGCGGCGGATGCGGTACTCGTGATGGAGGAAGGGCGACAGGCCGCGCAGGTGATTGTCGATGGCCTGGCGCAGGCCGGGCAGGTCGTCACTGTGAACGCGGCTGAACCAGCTCTGGCTGGTGGGCGAGAGGCTGTCGCGGTCGAGATCGAGCATGCGAATCCAGCGTTCGGAGAGGTACAGCTGGTCCTGCTCCAGCTGCCATTCCCACAGTCCGTCATTGGCGCCGCGCATGGCGCGGGCATAGCGCGCTTCGCTGTCCTGCAGCGCCTTGCGCTGGGCGGCGCCGTAGCTGTCCAGGGCCAGGCCGATATCGAAGAACACCTTCTTGATCAGGCTGGAGAAACAGTCGCTGGCCACCGAGGAGCCGAGCAGTTCCCCGAGCAGGCGATCCAGGTACAGGCGATAGGCGCCGAGGTACCACTTCAGGTCGACGCCTACGCGCTGGTGGACCCAGCCGATGCGCAGCCGCTCCAGGACGTAGGCCTCATCCAGCGGGCTTTGCCAGAGGCCGCGGTAGTAGTCGGCTTGGCGCTGCTTGAGACGTTCGATGACGGTCCTGTCGCCAAGAATCGCTGTTGGCGCCGGATAATCGACGAGTTCCTGATAGAGGGTATCGACGAAGTTCTGGTTGGCGCGCTCGACCCGCTGCGCACAACGTGCCAGACGCTCGTTGTCGACCTGGCTCCAGTCGAGAAAACGCAGGCGCTGACGCAGCTCATCCAGATCTGGAGCGATGTGTTGCAGCAGGTCTAGAAACTCTTGTTCGTTGCCCATCTCAGCCTCGTGCTTTTCCTCAGCGCAAAAAAAAGCGCCGCTGGCCGCGCTTCCTCGAAGGAAGGCGGCCAGCGGCGCTCTGTCTTGCAGGCCCTGTGTCCTGCCCGGCAAAGCCGGTCTCCGCGCGGGGCGGAACCTACTGCGGCTAGCTTTTACCGCATTGCCCCAGCGCGGACAACTCTTCACGCAGCCGGCTCAGGCGCTTGCGCAGCTCGGCCAGCTGGCCCGACTTGAACGCGTGCCGGGTACGTTCGAGCACCTCGATGGCGTCGTCGAGATTGCTTTGGACATCGCCCAGGCTGCCCACCGGCAAGCGTTGCAGCCAGCGACACAGCGGCTGCTGCCGGCAGCTGTCGAGGCTATCGATGACCTGGCAGTGAGGCGCCTGACGACGCAGCAGATAGGCGATTTGCTGGCTGGACGCGGTGTCCGGCAGGCTGAGCAGCAGGTGGGTCTGAGGCATGACGGTCGCGCTACGTGGCAATTGGCTAGCAATACTAGGATGTGGCCACTGGCGATTTATTGATCAGGATCAGTCCGGGTCGCGGTGAATCGACGCATGGCCCGCTCGCTCTGGCCGCAGTGGCAGGGATCGTACGGGAAGGTTTCCGGAGAGCGTCTCACAAGCGGTTACGACCGATTGAGCAACAAAGCGTGCATATTCGCTGTGAGCGGTTAGACTTCCCACCCGGACGTCGCTCACAAGGCGCGCTCGCTCAAAAACAACAGAAAAAAAGGAGATTTCCCATGAAAGGCAAATCCTTGGCATGGGTCCTGTCCGCCGCGCTCGCGGGCACTGCCCTGAGTGGCATGGCACAGGCCGAAGAGAAGTTCGTCACCATCGGCACCGGCGGCCAGACAGGCGTCTACTACGTGGCCGGTCAGTCCATCTGCCGCTTCCTCAACCGTGGCTCGGCCGAGCACGGTATCAAGTGCAACGCCCCGGCCAGCGGTGGCGGTGTGGCCAACGTGAACGGCATTCGCAGCGGCGAATTCAATTTCGGCATCATGCAGTCCGACCACCAGTTCAAGGCCCTCAACGGCGCTGCGCCGTTCGAAGCCGAAGGTGCGATGAACGACATCCGTGCGGTGTTCTCGCTGCAGAGCGAAGTGTTCACCATCCTCGCCCGTCGTGATGCCAACATCAAAGGCTTCGATGACCTCAAGGGCAAGCGCGTCAACGTCGGCAACCCGGGTTCCGGTCAGCGCGACACCCTGGAAGAAATCCTCGCCGTCAAAGGCTGGGACCGTTCCGCCTTCGCTCTGGCTGCCGAGCTGAAGCCGGCCGAACAGGCCAGCGCCCTGGGCGACAACAACATCGACGCCATGACCTACTTCGTCGGTCATCCCAACGGCGCGATCCAGGAAGCCACCACCACCACCGACGCCGTTCTGGTACCGGTTACCGGCGCCGAGATCGACAAGCTGCTGGCCGAGAAGTCCTACTACACCAAGGCTGATATCCCGGGTGGTCTGTACAAGGGTAACGATCAGCCGACCCCGTCCATCGGCGGCAAGGCCGTGCTGTCCACCAGCGCCAAGGCTGACCCGGAAGTGGTCTACCAACTGGTCAAGTCGGTGTTCGACAACATTGATCGCTTCAAGCGTCTGCACCCGGCCTTCGCTGACCTGAAGGAAGAGGACATGATCAAGGTCGGTCTGACTGCCCCGCTGCACGAAGGCGCCGAGCGTTACTACAAAGAGCGCGGCTGGCTGTAAGTCAGCGTTCCGGCGATAACGAAACCGCGGCCCAGGCCGCGGTTTTCTTTTGCCTCGGGTTTGTCTCAGCCCTGCTCATCGAGCAGGTCGATGGCCAGCGTCTGCAGACGTTTCAGCAGGGCTTGCTGAGCTGCAGAGGGCGTCTCGTCAAAGCGCCGCAACAGGTACAGGGGCACGGGGATCACGGGCTCCAGCGGGCGGGCCTGAACCTCTCCGAGATTGCGTGATAAGGCCGTGAACGGGTCGACCAGGGCCAGCCCCTGCCCAGCGGCCACCAGCATGCGGGCCAGTTGGTAGGTCTGTACCGAAATGTCGATACGAGCAGGCGGGTCCAGCTCCTGGATGTGCCCGCGCAGCAGGCCGCCCAATGCGTCGCGTGTGTCCAGGCCGATCAGGCTGAGCCCCGCCATGTTCTGCAGGCGCATGGGCGTCGCGCATTCCTGGTCACTCCACCAACCCGGTGGGGCGATGGCCATCATCCGTCCCTGAGTCAGCACTTCCGTGTGCAGGCCTGGGTGCTCCACGCGTTGCAGCGTCAGGCCCAGATCGGCCTCGCGCAGCAACAGTGCCTGGATGATTTCGCTGGTGTGCTGGGTCGCGAGGTCGCATCGGGTGTGCGGAAAATCGGCGCGCCAGCCGCATACCACGTCAGGCAGCAGGGTTTGCGCCAGGGTGGGGGTGCAGATCAGGCGCAGTGCCCGTTCCTCGCCGCGGCGCAGGCTATCGGACAGGCGCCGCAGATCCTGCAGTTCGGCCGCGAGGCGTTCGGTCTGTTGCTGCAGTATTCGCGCTTCGGCGGTAGGCAGCAGCTTGCCGCGTACACGGCTGAACAGAGCAAACCCCAGCTGCTGTTCGGCATGCTGAAGAATCTTGCTGGCCGCCGGCTGGGAGATGTGCAGCAGCTCTGCCGCTGCCGTGAGGCTCCCGGTCTGCAGGACTGCCTGAAACAGTTCGACGTGGCGTAGGCGCATGAGCAATCCGTGGTCCCGCGTGGTCGAGGGAACATAACCCAGGGTTATGGGCTGCCGCCATCTTTTCATTGGCCGCCCGTTTCGCCCCTCCATACCCTGAATTCATTCAGATGCGGGGGATGGATCATGCGGGTCGCGGTTATCGGCGGTGGGGTGATAGGGCTGAGCACGGCCTACGCGCTGCTGCGTCAAGGGTATCGGGTGGATCTGATCGAGCAGCGTGAGGAAGTAGCGCTGGAGACCAGCTTCGCCAACGGCGGTCAGCTCAGTTATCGCTATGTTTCACCCTTGGCCGATGCCGGTGTGCCGCTGCAGGCGCTGTCCTGGATGCTGCAGGGCAATGCCCCGCTGCGTTTTCGCCCCAGCCTGAGCCCGCATCAGTGGCAATGGTGCCTGCGTTTCCTGCTGGCTTGCCGTCGCTCGGTGAACCAGCGCAATGGCGCGCACCTGCTGCGCCTGGCGTTATATAGCCAGTCGGTACTGCAGGGCTGGCGTGAGCATGAGGCGCTGGATGATTTCTCCTGGCGCGCCAATGGCAAGCTGGTGATTTACCGCAATGCTGCGAACTGGAACAAGGCGCGCAGCGCAGCCGGTGAGTCGGCGCATCAACGCCTGCTCGATGCCGATCAATGCCTTGAGCTGGAGCCGGCTCTGGAGGGGTTGGCCGGACGATTCCAAGGCGGCGTCTTCGCCGCCGGCGACGAGGTCGGTGATTGTCATCAGTTTTGCCGGCAGCTGCTGCGCAAGCTGCGCAGCAATCCTTCGTTCCGCCTGCATGCCGGGCAGCGGGTCACCGCAATACCTTTGGAGAACGGCAGGGTGAGGGCCGTGGCGCTGCATGACGGGGAGCTGGAGGTCGATCATGTGGTGGTCGCAGCCGGTGTCGGCAGCGTGGCCTTGCTCCGCCTGCTGGGCTTGCGACTGCCGATTTACCCGCTCAAGGGCTACAGCCTCACCCTGCCGCTGGCCGACCGTGCAGCGGGCCCGGAGACCAACGTCACCGATTACGACCACAAGGTGGTCTACGCCCGCCTGGGCGAGCGCTTGCGGGTTGCCGCAATGGTCGATATCGGCGGCTGGGATGCCACGCCAGACCCTGATCGGCTGGCCGAGTTGAGACAGCTGGCCCAGGCCAGCTTTCCTCGCGCGGGCGATTACGCGGCTGCCGAGACCTGGGCGGGAATGCGCCCGGCGACGCCGGAGGGCACGCCACTGCTGGGTGCCAGCGGTATCGGTAATCTCTGGCTGAACGTCGGCCATGGCAGCCTGGGCTTCACCCTGGCCTGCGGCAGCGCCGAGGTGCTGACGCAACTGATAGGCCAGCAACAACCGGCGATTGCTCTCGATGGCATGCAGTTGGCGTCCTGAGAACACCCGAACATTCACAACAGCAGGAGTTTGCCATGTCCGTGCAACGTATTCAGACCAACGACCGCCTTTCCGGTGCGACGCTCTTCTCCGATCTGGTTTTTCTCTCTGGCCAGGTGCCGAGTGACCGCAGCCAGGATGTAGCAGGGCAGACCGCCCAGGTGCTGGAAAAGATCGACGCACTGCTGACCGAGGCGGGATCTGATCGAAGTCACATGCTCAGCGCGCAGATCTGGCTGAAAGACATCGAGAAGGATTTTGCCGCCATGAACGCGGTCTGGAGTGATTGGCTGCCGGCCGGCTGCGCGCCTGCTCGGGCTACGGTCGAGGCACGTCTGGCTTCTGCCGATGTTCTGGTCGAGATTATGGTCATTGCAGTGCGTAAGGCGGCTTGACGGCCGCATTGGTTACATCGTTCGAAAAAACAACAACACGAGGACGTTGATATGCAGCAGCATCGAATCATGGGCTTTCTGGCCTGCGTCATGGGCAGTACCTTGCTGAGCAGCCCCCTGGTCGCTCAGGAGCGTTACGTGACCATCGGCACCGGTGGACAGACGGGCGTTTATTACACAGCCGGACAGTCGATCTGTCGGTTCCTCAATCGCAGTGCTACTGAGCACGGCATCAAATGCAACGCGCCGTCTTCCGCGGGCAGCGTCAGCAACATCGCCTCGATCAAGAGCGGCGACTACGACTTCGGGTTCATCCAGTCCGATCACCAGAACAAGGCGCTCTCCGGCCAGCCGCCTTTCGGCCAGGATGGCGCTGTCGAAGATCTGCGCGTGGTCTTCTCCCTGCAGAGCGAGATCCTCACGGTAGTCGCCCGTGCAGACAGCGGTATCGAGACCTTCGCCGNNACCTCAAGGGCAAGCGGGTGAATATCGTCGTGCCGGGCTCTGGCAGTCGCGATACCTTCGATGAGGTGATCCAGGCCAACGGCTGGAGCAAGTCCGACTTCGCCCTCGCCGCTGAACTCAAACCTGCCGAGATGGCGGCCGCACTGGGGGACAACAATCTGGATGCCATCACCTATGTGGTCGGTCATCCGAGTGGTGCCATCCAGGAGGCCATGGCGACCGTGCAAACTCGCCTGATTCCGGTCACTGGCCCTGATATCGACAAGCTCCTGGCGCAGGCCAGCTACTTCACCAGGGCGGATATCCCGGCGGGTGTCTATCCTGGCGTGGATCAGGCCGTTCCGTCCATCGGCGGTAAAGCGGTGCTGGCCACTTCGGCCAAGACCGATCCCGAGGTCGTCTACCAGTTGGTCAAGTCGGTGTTCGATAACCTGGAGCGCTTCAAGCGACTGCATCCGGCCTTTGCCGATCTGCAGGCCGAGGACATGATAAAAGCGGGGCTGACGGCCCCTATGCATGACGGGGCAATACGTTTCTACAAGGAAAAGGGCTGGCTCTAGCCGGGGTGGAGAGTCTCCGGCTGGGCTCTAAACTCTTCGATAACGGGCGCAGTTGAGCTGGGATAGGTAAACTGCGCGCTCAGAGCCCCTGTTACAGGCTCAAAAACCGGGCCCCTCCGTCAGCGAGGGGCTCGCCGTTTTTATCCGAATGACAACGTAGGTGTACGACCCTATGGCCGAAAAACAATTATCCACCGAGGAACTGATCGCCCAGGATGTCGGCGCGCGTTCGCCCGCAGGCCTGATGGCCCGGGTGATCGCCGGCCTCGCCTTGCTCTGGTCACTGTTCCAGTTATGGATCGCTTCGCCGCTGCCGTTCATTTTCGGCTTCGGCGTGCTCAACGATACCCAGACCCGCGCCATTCACCTGGCATTCGCCTTGCTGCTAGCGTTTCTCGCCTACCCGGCGTTCAAGAAGTCGCCGCGTAATCGTGTGCCGCTGCTGGATATCGCCCTTGGCCTGGTCGCCGCAGCCAGTGCCGCCTACCTGTTCATTTTCTATCAGCAGCTGGCCCTGCGCCCCGGCAGCCTGACCACGGCAGACCTGGTCACCGCCTGCATTGGCATACCCCTGCTGCTGGAAGCCACGCGCCGTGCGCTTGGCCCACCCCTGGCGATCATTGCCCTGGTGTTTCTCATCTACAGCGTGGCCGGCCCCTACATGCCGGGTCTGTTGGCACACCGTGGCGTCAGCTTCACCGCCTTGGCCAACCACCAATGGATCACCACCGAAGGCGTGTTCGGTATCGCCCTGGGCGTATCCACCAGCTTCGTGTTCCTCTTCGTATTATTCGGCGCGTTGCTCGAACGTGCCGGCGCCGGGCATTACTTCATCCAGCTGGCGTTCAGCCTGCTTGGCCACTTCCGTGGTGGCCCGGCCAAGGCGGCAGTGCTGGCTTCCGGCCTGACCGGGATGATCTCCGGCTCGTCGATCGCCAACGTGGTCACCACCGGTACCTTCACCATACCGATGATGAAGCGCACCGGCTTCTCCTCGGAGAAGGCCGGCGCGGTCGAAGTGGCCTCCTCGGTCAACGGCCAGATCATGCCGCCGGTGATGGGGGCTGCGGCCTTCCTGATGGTCGAGTACATCGGCATGTCCTATGTCGAGATCATCAAGCACGCTTTCCTGCCCGCCGCGATTTCCTATATCGCGCTGCTGTATATCGTTCACCTGGAATCGCTGAAGCTCGGCCTGCAGCCCATCGGTGGTCATCAGCCCAAGCCCTGGCTGCGTCGCCTGACCGGTTTCGCCTTCGGTGCAGCGCTGATCAGCGGTCTGTCGCTGGCGGTCTACTATGGCCTCGGCTGGCTCAAGCCGGCGCTCGGTGAGTACGCCCTGCCGGTGATCGGCGTGCTGCTCGCGGTGGTGTACCTGGCGCTGCTGAAAGTCGCGGCCAGCGTACCGGTACTGCCGCCGGAAGACCCCAACGCGCCGTTGGAAGAGCTGCCGCAGACCCGCGCGGTACTGCTCTCGGGCCTGCACTTCCTGCTGCCGGTGGTGGTGCTGGTCTGGTGCCTGATGATCGAGCGTCTGTCCCCCGGCCTGTCGGCCTTCTGGGGCAGCGTGATGCTGATCATCATCCTGCTGACCCAGCGCCCGCTGCTGAGCTGGATGCGCCGTGATGGCAGCCATGAGCATGGCACCTTCATCGATGGTGTGGTCGATCTGCGCGAAGGCCTGATCGCCGGTGCGCGCAATATGATCGGCATCGGTATCGCCACCGCGGCGGCCGGTGTCATCGTCGGCGCGGTTTCGCAAACCGGCGTCGGCCTGGTGCTGGCCGATCTGGTCGAGCTGCTGTCGATGGGCAACCTGCTGCTGATGCTGATCCTGGTGGCGGTGTTCAGCCTGATCCTCGGCATGGGCCTGCCGACCACGGCCAACTACATCGTGGTATCCAGCCTGCTGGCGCCGGTGGTGGTGGCGCTGGGGCAGCAGAACGGCCTGATCGTGCCGCTGATCGCGGTGCATCTGTTCGTCTTCTACTTCGGCATCATGGCCGACGTGACGCCGCCGGTGGGGCTGGCCTCGTTCGCCGCGGCGGCTGTGTCCAAGGGCGATCCGATCAAGACCGGCCTGGTGGCGTTCTTCTACAGCCTGCGCACCGCCGCGCTGCCGTTCCTGTTCATCTTCAATACCGACCTGCTGCTGATCGATGTCGACTTCTGGCATGGCGTGATCATCTTCATCGTGGCGACCATCGCCATGCTGATCTTCGCCGCCGGCACCCAGGGTTTCTTCCTGGTGCGCAGCCGTCTGTACGAAAGCGCATTGCTGCTCCTGGTGGCCTTCACCCTGTTCCGCCCCGGTTTCTGGATGGACATGCTGCACGACCCTTATCAGGACGTGCCGCCGGCCGAACTGGCGCAGGCACTTGATGGCGTCGAGGACGGCAGCTCGCTGCGCTTGCGCATTCTCGGCGAGAACGCCGTGGGTGATCCGCGCGAGTTCACCGTGCTGCTGCCGGTGCCCGATGGTGCCTCGGGTCAGGAGCGTCTGGAGAAGCTCGGCCTGAACCTCTACGAGGAAGGCGACAAGGTACTGGTGGACAGCGTTACCTTCGGCAGCATGGCCGCCGATGCCGGGCTGGAGTTCGACCAGCAGATCGTCAACGTGCGGGCACCGACCGACCGCTGGATCAAGGAGCTGATGTGGATTCCGGGCTTCCTGCTGTTCGGCCTGGTGGTGCTGCTGCAGCGCCGCCGTATGGTCGCCAAGCCCGCGTAGAGCGCGGCTGAGACCGAAACAAGGCAGCTTCGGCTGCCTTGTTCGTTTATGCCGTGTCGGCGGGTTGCTAGACTCGCCACCCTGACCAAGCAGAGAACAAGGACTCAGCCAGTCATGTCGACGCCGCGTGTGCACTACCCCTGGTACAAGAAGGAGGACACCGATGCCTTCTTCGCCCTGTTCCAGAACAACATCGCCAACTTCGTGATCATCGCTATCAGCATGCTGGGCATGGGCTTTCCCGCCGAGATCGTATTCGGCCAGGTGTTGCCTGGGGCTGCCGTGGCGGTGATGGCCGGAAACTTCTACTACGCCTGGAGCGCTGCGCGCCTGGCCCGTAAGGAGAACCGCGCCGACGTCACCGCGCTGTCCTACGGCATCAGCACGCCGGTGATGTTCGTCTTCCTGTTCGGCGTGCTGCTGCCGGCGAAGAACCTGACCGGCGATGCCGAGCTGGCCTGGAAGGTGGCGGTGGCCGCGTGCTTCATCAGCGGTCTGATCGAGGCGGCCATCAGCCTGATCGGCAACTGGGTGCAGCGCCATCTGCCGCGTGCCGCCATGCTCGGCGCGGTGGCCGGGGTGGCACTGACCTTCATCGCCGGGGAAATGCTATTCAAGACCCTTGAGATTCCGGTGATCGGCCTGCTGGTACTGGCCATCACCATCGTCGGCCTGGTGGCGCGGGTGAGCATGCCGTTCCGGCTGCCTGCCTCGCTGTTCGCCATCATCGTCGGTACGGCACTGGCTTACCTGATCGGCGCGGCGGACGGCGGCAAGTTCAGTGATGCCTTCACCCACCTGGGTTTCTACCCGCTGCTGCCCAACCTGGCCTGGTACGAAGGCCTGGGCCTGCTGTTCACCAGCCTGCTGGCGCTGATGACGGTGATCCTGCCGATCACCCTGTACAACGCCATCGAGACCATGAACAACGTCGAGGCCATGAGCGCCGCCGGTGACAGCTACAGCGTGCGCGAGTGCCAGGCCGTGGACGGTCTCGGCACCTCGCTCGGTGCGCTGTTCGGCGGGGTGTTCCCCACCACGGTGTACATCGCCACCGTGGGCTCGAAGTGGATGGGCGCGGGGCGCGGTTACAGCCTGCTCAACGGCGCGGTGTATGGCGTGGCGACCATGTTCGGCCTGATCGCCTTCATCGCCGCGCTGATTCCGGTGTCGGTGGTGGCGCCGATCCTGGTGTTCGTCGGCATGTCGATGATCGCCACGGCGTTTAACAGCAACCACGCCCGTTACTACCCGGCCGTGGCGCTGGCGATGCTGCCGTATTTCGCCAACTACCTGGCGACCCGTTTCAACCGCGGCGCGCCCGAGGTGGTCGAGGGCATTTCCAGCGCCATCGGCGCGTTGGGACAGGGCGCGATGTTCAGCGCCATCCTGCTCGGGGCCATGTGCGTGACGGTGATTGATCGCCAGTTCCGCCGCGCCACCGCCTTCGCCCTGGTGGCGTCGGTCATGGCTTTCGTCGGTCTGATGCACGCGCCGAAGCTGGCGTGGTACGCCGCGCCGGACTTCGTCCACGGCTATCTGCTGATGGCGCTGTTCTTCGCCTGGTATGCCTGGCGCGGCGTCGAGCCGGCCGTGCCGGAGCGGGTGAGCAGCGCCGACTGAGTCACTCGCCGCCTTCGAGCTTGAGGGCGCCGGTCTCGCGACCCTCGAGTACCACGTAGGCGCTGGTGCAGAACAGCGAGTTGAGCCGCTTCATGTCGGCGATCAGCTCCAGGTGCAGGGAGCTGGTCTCGAGGCTCTGCACGACTTGACGTTGCAGCCGGCCGATATGCGCATGGGCCAGGCGCCGCTCCTGCGCGCGGAAGCGGCGCTTCTCGCGCAGCAGCTGGCTGGCGCTGGCCTGATCGGCGCTGAGGAACACGTTCAGCCCCAGGCGCAGGTTGGCCATCAGTTGCCCGTGCAGGCTTGTGAGTTCCTCCAGCCCCTTCTCGGAGAAGGCCCGACGCTGCGCCGTTTTCTCGTTCTGGATCTTGCCGAGCATGCGCTCGATCAGGTCGCCGGCCTGCTCCAGATTCACCGCCAGTTCGAGAATTTCCGCCCAGCGCCGGCTTTCCTGCTCGCTCAGCGCCTCGCGCGGGATCTGCGCCAGGTACAGCTTGACCGCGCGGCACAGGCTGGCGACATCATCATTGAGGCTGCGCAGCTCCTTGTTCAGCGCCGGCTGGTTCTGTTCCAGCACCGGCAACAGGCGGCCGAGCATGGCTTCGATCTTGTCGCCGACGCGCAGGGTTTCCCGCACGGCATTGGCCAGCGCCAGACTCGGCGTGGCCAACGCCGTCGGATCGAGGTGGCGTGGGCGAGCGACGCCGCTGTCGTCGGCACGGTCCGGCAGCAGCCAGTTGCAGAAGCGCGCCATCAGTCCGACGCTGGGCAACATCAGTACCGCGCGCAGGCTGTTGTAAAGCAGATGAAAAAAGATCACCAGCTCCGCCGCGCGCCAGTTCAGGCTGTCCAACCATTCGGCCAACTGCTGCAGCACGGGCAGCACCAACAGCAGCCCGATCAGCTTGTAGATCAGGCTGCCCAGCGCCACACGGCGCCCGGCGGGGTTCTGCAGGCTGCTGGTGAGAAAGGCCAGCAGGCCGCTGCCGATGTTGGCGCCGATCACCAGGCCGATGGCCACCGGCAGGCTGATCAGCCCGGCGCCGGCCAGGGTTGCGGTGAGCAGCACCGCTGCCAGGCTGGAATAGGTGAGCAGGGCGAACAGCGCGCCGACCAGGGCATCGAGCAGCAGGTCGCCGGTCAGTGAGGCGAACAGCACGCGAATGCCACGCGCCTCGGTGATCGGCGTGGCGGCGGCGACGATCAGCTCCAACGCCAGCAGCATCAGCCCCAGGCCGATGGCGACGCGACCAAGCTGGCCGGCGCGGGTCTGCCGCCGCGAGAGAAAGAAAATCACCCCGAGAAAGATCAGCAACGGGCTCAGCCAGCTCAGGTCGAGGGTTAGTACGCGCGCCATCAGCGCGGTGCCGACATCGGCGCCGAGCATGATCGCCAGCCCCGGCGCCAGCGCCATCAGGCCCTGGGCGACGAAGGAAGTGACCAGCAGCGCGGTGGCGTTGCTGCTCTGCACCAGCGCCGTGACGCCGATGCCGGCGACGAACGCCAGCGGCCGGCGGTCTATGTTGTGGCTGAGCACCTTACGCAGCTGCGAGCCAAACACGCGCAGGATGCCGGTGCGTACGATGTGGGTGCCCCAGACCAGCAGGGCAATGGCTGACAGCAAATGCAGCAGGGTCAGCATAAATCGGCCCCCCTGAACGACGGCCGATTAGACGTTATGGTTTCGGCCTGTAGAGATGAGCATCGGCCGGAAATCGCCGATGCGCCAGTCATCTAGGAAAACAGCCCTGCCGAGGCGTTCGCACCGTGGTCATGCGCCCGGTGTCAGTGCTCCTGTATCTCCGTAGTTCGGATCATTCACGGACAAGTCCGCCCTACAGCTGCCAGCTGCACTGATCAAATTCATTTGCGGGTATGCAAATCGCTGCTTGTGGGAGCGGACTCGTCCGCGAATCGGGCTTTCAACCGTCCCGCAGCACCTTCATCTCGGCGTCGTCGGCGGAGAAACCGCGCTCGAGCTTGAACTTGAGGCTGAGATCGGTGCGCGAGTCGGCGAACTTGAGCGCTTCGGCCAAGCTGATGCGGCCGGCTTCGAGCAGGGCGAACAGATGCTGGTCGAAGGTCTGCAAACCCTGCTCGGCGGCCCGGGCGATGGCCTCGCGCAGTTCATCCAGCTCGTCGCGCTGGATCAGATCGCGGATGTAGGGCGTGCCCAGCATCAGCTCCACCGCCACCACACGCTTCTGTTCGATGCCCGGCACCAGACGCTGGCCGATCACCGCGAGCAGGTTGTGCGCCACGTCGGCCAGCACTTGCTTGCGAGCATCATCGGGGAAGAAGCGGGCGATGCGTTCGATGGCGTGGCTGCTGCTGGTGGCATGCAGGGTGGCGACGCACAAATGGCCGGTTTCGGCGTAGTGCAGGGCGTGCTGCATGGTGGCGGCGTCGCGGATCTCGCCGAGCATGATCACGTCCGGTGCCTCGCGCAGCACGTTGCGCAGGGCGTCGTCGAAGCTGTGGGTATCGAGGCCTACTTCACGCTGGTCGATGATCGAGCGTTGATGGTTGTGGAGAAATTCGATGGGGTCTTCGATGCAGACGATATGCCCGCTCTTGTGGCGATTGCGAAAATCCAGCATCGCCGCCAGGGTGGTGGACTTGCCCGAGCCTGCCGCGCCGGTGACCAGAATCAGTCCGCGGTCCTGCATGGCCAGCTTCTCCAGCAACTTGGGCAGGCCGAGCGCCTCGAAGCTGGGAATCTGGCTCTTGATCAGGCGCACCACCATGGCCACTTCACCGCGCTGGTAATAGACATTGACGCGATAGCGCCCGGCGCCTTGCAGGCTGACTGCCAGGTTCATCTCCAGGTCGCGTTCGAACTCGGCGATCTGCTTTTGCGTCATCAACTGATAGGCCAGTTGCTGCACGTCGCCGGCCTTCATGCTGCGCTGGCCGACCGGCTGGCTGTGCCCCTCGACCTTCATGTGCGGCGGTGCGCCGACGCTGAAGAACAGGTCCGAGCCGGCATGTTGGTGCATCAGCTGCAGATAGGGGAAAACGTCGGGCTGGTCGTTGGGGCTGGTGTCGTTCATCGGCGTGTCGCGGTTGCTTCGTGGTCCAGCAAGGATAGCCGGCGTCCTGCCAATTCAGTTGTTGCGTATCAAGATAAGGGCGTGAATGGTCGCCCTATGGCTTTTTGCACTGGACAGCCTCGCTTGCTGGAGTGAGAGTCCATGCTCAAGGCGCAAGGCAATTGCACGCCAATGACTGGAGATCGATGGTGGGATTTTGGCGGGCGACTTTGTTCAGTCTGCTGGTGTGCGCATCGGCGCGAGCCGAGGTGCTGCATCTGGCCACGGGGGATGATTATGCGCCTTTCACCGGCAAGGCACTGGTGGGGCAGGGCATGCTTACTCAGGTGGTACGCGCGGCACTGGCCGAGGAGGGCATGGCGATCACGCTCGACTGGCTGCCGTGGAACCGCGGCTACCTGAAGGCCAGGCGCGGCGAATACGACGCCACCTTTCCCTATGTGCCCTCGGCCGAGCGCGAGGCGGATTTCCTCTATTCGGCGCCGATTTATGAGGCCGACCAGTTCCTTTACAGCCGCGCGGGCGACGCCATCGAACTCGCTGATCTGCCGGCCATGGCGGGCCGCCGCCTCTGTTATCCGTTGGGCTGGCAGGCGCCAGAGGCGATCCAGCAACTGATCGAGCAGGGCGTGCTGCGCCGCCATTCACCGCTCGGGCTAAAGGAGTGCGCGCGGCTGCTGCTGTTGCAGCGTGACGACCTGTTCATCGCTGATCGTCATCTGGGCGAAAGTGCGTTGCGCTCCACCGGCGCCGACGCAGGCGCGTTCCATCGCTCGCAAGCCGCGTTTCAGCACAATACGCTGCACTTCATCGTCTCACGTCAGCATCCGCGCGCGGCCGAACTGATCGAGCGCTTCGACCGTGGATTCGCGGCGCTCAAGGCGCGCGGAGACTATCAGCGACTGATCGAGCGCTACGTGGAGTAGCGCCTAGCTGGCCAATCAGGCCAGCACCATCATGATCGCCACCAGGCTGCCCGCCGCCAGCAGCGTCTGCAAGGTAATGATGCCGGCCATCAGTTGGCTGTCGCCGCCGAGCTGGCGGGTCAGCACGTAGGCGGTGGGCGCCGTGGGCAGAGCGAAGAACAGCACCAGCACCGCGGTTTCCATGGCCGGCAGCGCCAGCGCCCAGGCTACACCCCAGGCCAGTAGCGGCATTGCCAGCAGGCGCAGGGCGCTGTTCCAGGTCAGCGCCGGGATTTCTCCGCCCAGCTGTTCCGGCTTGAGTGCCGCACCGACGCAGAGCAGGCCCAAAGGCAAGCTGGCGGCGGCGAGCAGGCTGAGCAGGCGGTCGGTGCCACCCGGCAGGCCGATGCCCGTAAGGTTGAACAGCGCGCCGCCGAGGCAGGCGAGGATCAGCGGATTCTTGATGATCGGCAGCAGCAGGCTACGCACGCTGACGCCACGCTCCGCGGTCAGCGACCAGACCGACAGCACGTTTACCGTCGGCACCATCAGGGCCAGCATCAGGGCGGCGAGCGTCAGGCCTTCCTGACCGAACAGACTGCCGACCGCAGCCAGGCCCAGATAAGTGTTGAAGCGCAGGATGCCTTGCGTGAAGGCGCCAAAACGCCCCGCTGGCCAGCCTCGCAGACGACGTACCAGTAGCAGCACCAGCCAGGCGATGCCTAGGCCGAGCAGCACCGCCAGGGCCAGGCGCGGCAGTGCCGGGTTGTTCAGCGGCGCACGGGCCAGGCTGGAGAACAACAGCGCAGGGAACAGAATGAAGTAGTTGAGGCGTTCGGCGCCCGGCCAGAAGGCCTCGCTGGGGAACTCGCGCAGGCGCAGCCAGTAGCCGGCGACTATCATGGCGAACAGCGGCCACAAGGCCAGCAACAGGTCTATCACGGCAATCCCCGGTGGTGGTAAGCGCCTATCTTGGTCAGCGGCGCGGGGCAATGCAAGGCGGAGGCGGGATGAAGGTCGAACATCAGGGCGGCTGCCAGTGCGGCGCGCTGCGTTATCGGATCGATGCGCCGCTGACAGACATCGCCCATTGCCACTGCTCGATCTGCCGGCGCAGCAGCGGCGGCATTCTCACCACCTGGGTCACGGTACCGCGCCAGGCGTTTCGCTGGCTGCAAGGTACACCGAAGGCGTTCGCCACATCGGCCAGCTGCACGCGTTATTTCTGCGCGGACTGCGGCGCGCATCTGGCGCTGCTCACCTCGCTCAGCCCGGATACGCTGGACCTGACCGTGGCTACGCTGGACGCGCCTGAGCAGGCACCGGCAGATCGGCATCTGGGTGGGCAGCCGTCTGCCCTGGCTGACGGTCGACCCGCAATTGCCGGAAGAAGATCAGGAGTTGATTCCGTAGGGTGTCGACCGTAGCCCGGATGCAATCCGGGGACTGGGCAGATTGATTTCCCGGATTTCATCCAGGCTATTCAAGAGGCTAGGGTAGCTCCAGGCCGCCACTGGCCTTGTGCAATGCACGCAGGTGTGCGCCTAACGCAACCAGGTTGGCCTCGTTGGCTTCCAGCTCGGCCAGGCGGTGGGGTTGCAGCAGATTGCGAACTTCGCCATCGAGCT
Organism: Pseudomonas sp. UBA6323; assembly: GCF_002439135.1. Lineage (NCBI taxonomy): Bacteria > Pseudomonadati > Pseudomonadota > Gammaproteobacteria > Pseudomonadales > Pseudomonadaceae > Pseudomonas > Pseudomonas sp. UBA6323. The sequence goes on from NZ_DJSX01000074.1 coordinate 19,033, forward strand.
CGTCGCTGAGTTGGCGTAGCTGCTGCTGGCGGTCACGGCTGCTGGCTTCCAGGCGCTCCCACTCGGCCTGTTGCGGCAAGCCGTAACCCCCTTTGAGCAACTCTGCAGGGCGGCTGAGAAAACCGCTGTTGGCGAGGATCTGTTCCAGGGCGGCGCCGGCCTTGTTCAGGCTCGGGTCACCAGCAGCACGACCGGTGAGGTAGCGGCGCTTGAGTTCGTCCTGGGCCAGCAGCAGTTGCCGGCGCAGCGCGGCCTGTTCCAGCAGCAAGAGGGCTGCGCTGGCGCGCAGATCGGCCTTGGCGAACCACTGGCTGCGATCCTGTGCAGGCTGCTCCAGCCAGGTTTCGACGCTGTCCTGCTGAATCGGCAGGCGCTCGCGCAGGACGCGGAACATGGCCTGGTAGCGTTCCCGGAAGGAGTCGAAGCGATAGCCCAGGCGCAGTGCTTCTCGCGGATCGTCGAGCACGCTGGTGTCAGCCAGGCCACGAGCATCCATCAGCTCCAGCAGACCGTTGGGCAGGATGCTGTCCAGCGCCTGCAGGCGCGGATTGCCGGTGCCGCTGCGCAGCAACTTGAGGGTTTCCACCGCGCAATTGTTGGAGACGAAGTAGTAGTCGCCGTCATAGCTCCAGTGCTGTTCGGCGGCGCGTACCACCATTTGTTCAAGCTCATCGCGCGTCAGGCGCAGCGGCACCGAGGCAAGGCTGCGCAGCTCCACTTTGGTGTATTCGTCAATCACCTGCTCCAGCGGCAGGACGAACAGGCGCGACGGATAGACGCCGGTCAGTCCATCCCAGCTCGATAGCTGTAGGTCGCCGACGAAGGCGCGGTATGAGAGCACCAGGTGGTGGTCGAGATCCAGCCGGCAGTCCGGGCCGCGCGGCCGCCCCGGCGCGCAGACCACCAGGCGCAGCATGCTGTGGCCCCAGCGGCTCATCCAGGCATCGTTGGCCTCGGCGAGCAGGTAATCAACCTCATATACGCGCTCGGGATCGAGCCGGCCCAGAGGCTGAACGGCAAAATCACGCCCGGCATTGAGGTAGGGGTGGTCGCTGGCGCAGGGCTCGCCGGCCGGTGTCCAGTCGAAGTGCTGACGGAAATAGCGCGCCAGCGAGGGGCGGCGGCAGGCATAGTTGGGGTCGAGCAGAAAGTACTCGAGGTTGACCGCGACGAACTCCAGCGCATTGGTCAGCTCGTAGCTGTCCGGGCTGCGGGCGACCTGACCGTTGTCCAGGTCGCGCGCGCCACGCTGGCCGACCCGTTGCTGCCAGCCGGCCAGGTCGAGCAGCCGTGGATCGTCGCTAAGGGTGAAACGCCGTTCGCTCTGGCCGCGGCAATCCTCAGGCAACCCGACCAGGCCCATCGAGCTGACGCGTTGTCTGCACCTGTTGATGTGGCGCCGCTCGCCCGCAGGCCAGAGGCGTGCGCGATCATAGAGATGGGTGAGCTCGTGCACTAGGGTGGCCAGCAACTCCTGGCGCTGAGTACCGTGAGGGCGGCCGGTCTGGTTACGAGCCGCCGTGCCATCGACCAGCCTGGGCAGCAGTTCGGCATTCAGTTCGATACCGCTGAAGCGTCCGACCTGGCCGTACACCTCCGCAGGCAGCCCGGTGCGCCAGCTGACCTTCACTTCGCGATCCAGGCGCTGGATGAAGCGCGGCGGCAATGCAGCCATCGCCTCGTTGAGCAGCGCCTGGCTCGCCTGGCGCTGCGCGGCGTCGAGAGCGCTGTCCTCCAGCGTCAGACGCAATTGCGCCTGGGCGACGCCAGCGGCCAATGCCAGCAGCGCGCCGCAGCACCAGGCGAGAAGGTGGGTCACAGAGCGAGAATGGCTTCGGCCAGTTGCAGGTCGCTGGCGGCCTGCGCCTCGGGCAGTTGCTGGCGAATAGTCTGCAGCGCGGCTTCCAGTTGCGCGCCACGAATCTCACCGGCGCTGGCGACGAAGCTGGCGGCGTCGTCACGAGCCTGCACCACGGCTTTCATGTCGCGCAGCGATGTGGTGGTGTCGGATGTGAAATTGATGCTGCGATCCAGGGCGCGCACAACGATGTTACTGGTGGCGACCACGGTTTGCGCCTGAGCGATACCGCTGAACAGGGCGCAGGCGGTGATGGCGATGGCGAATGAACGACGCATGACAGATGGCTCCGAGAACTGCAGGACGGACAATTGGACGTACCGCTGCCAGCGCGGTTCCGCTGGCAGGGTGGAAGTCGTCGTAGTTTACGGGGCGGCGGCGCGGCGGTCAGCAGCCACGCGAGGCAATCAGCGCGAGAGGATGGCGCCTGCCAGCTGCAGATCGCTGGCGCTGTGCAGATCCGGCGACTGGCTGCGCAGATAACGCAGCGCGGCTTCCAGGCGTGCTCCGCGCAGCTCGCCATTGCTGGCAACGAAGCTGGCGGCGTCGTCTTGGGCCGCATGCACGACCTTGCTATCGCGCAGCGAGGACGTAGCGTCTGAAGTGGCTTCGGCGCTACCTGCCAACGCACTGCCGAGGGTGTCCGTGGTGGCAACGAAACTGCTGGCCGAGGCAGCGCTTGCCAGTGTCATCAGGAGGGAGAGGCTGATCAGGTTTCTGCTATGCATGGCGAGGCTCCAAAAATACCGCATCGTCCCCGCTAACGAGGCGGGCAAATCAGCATATGCAGGGCACGAATAAAACGAAAGCCCCACCGCAGCAGAGACGGTGGAGCTCTCAGAAGATCCCAATTTAGGGATGGAGCAAAGCGGGGTATCAGCGCCAGAACGGCTTCTGCAGTTCGACGTAACGCTGATTTTCGGTGATGCCGGCATCAGCAAGCAGGCGGGCATCCAGTCGAGCCAGTTGACGACGGCTGACGATGCGGCGCTGCCACAGGCTGAGGGTGGCAAGCACACGGAGCGGCCAAGCTGATTTGTCGCTGGCAACGCTGTGAGTTTGAAGCAGGGCGGAACTGAGGGTACGTTCCATGGTGGTCATCCTTCCGCTTGTGGCGGGTCTGGTGTTTTGCTTTCGATGAGCAAATTATCCCGAGCGGGGCTGGGACTCAGTAGTCACAGCTGGATGAAATTGTTGTGCTATTAGATAGGTTGCTTTGTAACTGTTCGGTCAGGATTTGAAAGAGCTGTACTGGTCATAAGTGAAAAAGCTGGGTGCAACCCATTTAGGCGAGATTTTTCACTGGGTGCAACCTGTTAATTCTGTTTTTTCAAGCGGTACAGTTCTGAATTGATCTGTCTTGGTGACTGACCTGAAATTTAGGTTTCCCAGGGTCAACCTCGAAGTAGAAACGGTTTGATCAAGGCAAGCATGCGCTCGGTGCTGAGCTCCACCGAGCACAGAGAAGTATCGAGGCTGAGGCTCGCTTGACTGGGTTCTTCATAGGGCGCGGAGACTCCGGTGAATTCTTTTATTAGCCCTGATCTGGCTTTTGAATAAAGGCCTTTGGGGTCGCGTTCCTCGCAGTGTTTCAACGAGGTACTGATGTGGATTTCGCGAAACGCCTCGTCGCCGATGATTTCACGGGCCATTGCACGATCTTCACGGTATGGAGAGATAAAGGAAGTAATTACGATAAGACCGGCGGCATTCATGAGCCTGGCGACTTCCGCGATACGCCTGATGTTCTCGGTTCGTGCTTCAGGAGAAAAGCCAAGGTCACGGTTCAGACCGTGACGTACATTATCGCCGTCCAGAACGAAGCAGGCGTACCCGCTTTCAATGAGCCGCTTTTCAAGAGCAAAAGCCAGGGTCGATTTGCCTGAGCCGCTCAACCCTGTCATCCACATCGTGACCGGGCTTTGCTTGAGCAGAGTGCGGCGCTGGTCCTCCTTGACCTGCGTTGCCTGCCAGACCAAATTGCGAGCGGTTTGCTGTGGTTCCATGGTTCTTTTCCGAAGTTCAGAGTTTTCCGAGGATAGCTGCTAGTACCAATGCCAGGTTGCCAGGTGTGGTCTGTCTATAAAGTCCTGCGTTGGACATGCCTTGCAAGCGGGTCAGTATCCCGCCGCGACGAGCATTTACAAAGGTATGCAGAATCTGCTGATTGTCTTCGCT